>CAYNAN010000078.1:0-11193 GCA_964395085.1 uncultured Synergistaceae bacterium | reverse complement strand
GCGTTGGTGTCCCTAGGCTCCTCCTGGATGAGATCCAGGAGAGGAAGCGACTGATAACGGCCCCTCCATTCCACAGGAGGGGCCGTTCTTTTTACGTTTCTTTACGTTGACCTGTTGACCGATAGTCAGTACAATGACCAACGTTCAACAGAACAAGGAGAGGTGAGGGAGTGGCGGGAAAGATGAAGAACAAAAAGGAACTTCTTGAGGACGTCATGAGAGAAAGTCTTCTAGAGGCGACAAGATCGGTGCTGAGCGAGCACGGTTGGGACGGGACCACTATGGATCGGGTGGCGGCCAGAGCCGGCGTCGCAAAGGGCACGATATACAACTACTTCAGGGACAAGACGGACCTAATGGCCTCGCTGAGGGACAGGCTATCGCGGCCCTACATAGACGCGCTACAGAGCATAACCCGCGGCGAAGGAACGGCACTTGAGAGGCTGGAGGCTTTCTTGGTGTTGGCCCTTGAGGACCTTTACCAGAACGCAAAGTTAATAAGGGCTATTATAATAGGGCATATGCTGGACCGGACCTTCACGCTTGAAAAGCTGACCGACCCCAACATAGTCCCGCTGAGGATACACAACATGCTGACAAGCCTGATAGCGGAGGGGATCAACTCCGGGGAGATGGACCAGGTGGACCCAGGGGCTGCAGCTGCAATGATACAGGGCGGGATAATCGAGGCTATGAGACAGGTTACCCTGTTCGAGATTCCGATGGAGAAGGACAAATTGATAGGGACCTTCAAATCCCTGGTATTTAACGGTATCGTGAAACGAGGAGAGATAGAATGAGAGGCCTTATAGAGACTTCGCTGAGACGGCCGGTTACGGTTATCATAGCCACGTTGGCACTGATAATATTCGGCCTGTTCTCCCTGAACACCATGGGAGTGGAGAGGATGCCCAACGTGGACTTCCCCTTCGTGATGGTGACCACCACCATGGAAGGGGCCAGCCCTGCGGTCATGGACAACGACGTGACCGACGTCCTGGAGGAACAGATAAACACCATAGACGGCATAAAGAACATCGACTCCAGCAGCTACGAGGGATCGTCGGTGATAGCCATAGAGTTCCAGCTGGACAAGGACGTGGACGTGGCGGCGTCGGACGTCAGGGCCAAGGTAAACCTGGCGAAGGGCAGCCTGCCGGACGAGGCCGACGACCCTGTTGTCGACAAGTTCAGCTTCTCCGACATGGCGATAATGACCATAGCGGTCAGGAGCGACTCGGACGAGAAGACCACCTCGACCTACGTCGACAAGGTGGCCAGGCAGAGGCTTCAGACCGTCAAAGGAGTCGGCAACGCCCAGGCGGTTGGGCTAAGGGAGAGGGAAATAAGGATATGGCTGAACCCAGCCGCACTACAGGCCAGAAACCTGACCGCATCGGACGTCAAAAACGCCATCCACGAAAAGCACGTCGAGCTCCCAGCAGGTAGGATCGAGTCGGACTCACAGGAATACGGGATAAGGCTTGCAGGGGAGTACACTTCGATAGACGCTTTAAAGGATATGGTCGTGGCCAGGGTCGACGGGGCGCTGGTCAGGCTGAGGGACGTAGCAAGGGTCGAGGACGGCTTCACCGATAAAAGAAGCGCGGCGCTATTCAACGGCAAACCTACCATACTGATCCAGATAAGGAAACAAAGAGGAACCAACGAGGTAGAGCTGGCTCAGGGAGTCAGAAAGATGGTCGAAAAACTCCAGGCCACCGCACCTAAGGGAATAACCCTACAGGTAGTATACGATTCATCCGTATTTATCCAAAGGTCCATGAGCGGGGTAAAGGGTGACATCATGATGGGAATACTCATGACGTCGGTCATAATGTTCCTCTTCCTCAGGACCATAAGGGCGACCTTCGTGGCGGTCGTTACTATACCGGTCTGCCTGCTGGGAAGCATGGTGGTGCTGAAGTCCCTTGGGATAACCATAAACAACATGACCATGTTAGGACTGTCACTGGCGGTCGGGATGGTGGTCGACAGCACCACGGTCGTCATGGAGAACGTCCACAGGCACAGGGAGATGGGAAAGACCAGCTTGAGATCCGCGGCGGACGGCTCGTCCGAGGTAGGGTTCTCGGTCCTGGCAGGGGCGGCGACGACCATGGCTGTGTTCCTCCCCGTGGCCTTCATGAGCGGCATAATAGGTCGATTCTTCTACACCTTCGGCATCACGGTTGCCATGACCATCCTCATATCGCTCCTGCTGTCTTTGACGCTCACGCCGTTTCTGTGCTCAAGGATACTTGGACGTCAGAAAGAGAGCAGGCTATCCCGAATCATGGAAGCTCCTCTCATAGGCCTTGAAAGGCTCTATTCGGGGCTCCTCAAAGCGGCGGTACGGCACAAGTTCATCACCATAGCCGTCGGTATAGCCGTATTCGTATCGGGGATATGGATGTCCAGCAAGCTGGGCTCGGAGTTCTTCCCCAACGAGGACAGGGGAAGCTTTAAGATCGACTTCGAGCTTCCAGCGGACGCCTCGCTTCAACAGACGGAGGAGTTCCTCCTCGAGGCAGGGAAGTTGGTCAGGCAGGACCCCAGGGTAGCCTACACCTATGGGACAGCGGGATCTGGCCAGGGAGGCGAGGTATACAAGGGGACCCTCAACGTCGAGCTGGTCGCAAGAGACCAAAGGCCCCCCGTCAGCGCCATAATGGGGGAGTACAGAAAGAAGTTCTCCATCTACCGAGACATCGACATCACCATGGGTAACTGGGGTGGTTCGGACATATCCCTGGTGCTTCAGGGAAGCAGCTCGGAGGAGCTTGCCCAGATCGGCGAATCGATGAAGGCGGACCTCCTCAGAGAAAGCAAAGGACTCGTAGACATAACCACCGACCTGAGGATGAACAAACCCAGGATAAACCTAGCCATAGACCGAAATCTGGCGGACGATCTTGGGATAAGCATAAGAGACCTTTCCACCGAGATTAAGTCCTACTTCGGTGGAACAAACGCCGGAAGCTATAAGGACGGGGGATATCGCTACGACATCCGTCTCAGGGCGGACGAGGGGGACAGAAACACCCCTGACAAGGTCTCTGACATAGCCATTAGAGGTGGGGACGGCAGCCTGGTCAAGCTACCGGGGCTCATAACCCCTCAGATGGAGCTGGCCCCAAACGTCATAAAGAGGCACAACAGGCAAAGATCCCTCGAAATAGGGGCCAACACCAGCGGCATCTCCCCGGGAGAGGGCATAGTCCAGATGGAGGAGGTATTTAAAAAATACGCCCCAGCGGACGGATCGGTCACCATGTCACCGGCGGGGGACACGGAGAGCATGAAAGAGAGCTTCGAGTCGCTGGTCACGGCACTGGCCTTCGCCATAATGCTGGTCTACATGGTCATGGCGGTTCAGTTCGAGTCGTTCCTCCACCCCTTGACGGTTATGTTCTCCCTGCCGCTTATGACCGCAGGGGCCTTCGGACTGCTGCTGCTGGCTAACGTCAGGCTCAGCGTCATGAGCTTTATGGGCATAATCCTGCTGGTTGGTATAGTGGTCAACAACGCCATACTCCTGGTGGACTTCACCAACCAAAGGCGTGAGCAGGGACTGGACAAGGTATCGGCCATACTGGAGGCCGCTCCCTTGAGAATGAGGCCCATACTCATGACCACCTGCTCCACCATGGTTGGGATGTTGCCCATAGCGCTGGGGCTCAGCGAGGGAGGAGAGATCAGACAGCCCATGTCGGTGGCGGTAATAGGGGGACTTATAACCTCCACTTTGCTTACACTGGTGGTTATACCGGTCATCTACCTCATAATCGACGACACGTCAGACTGGACTAAACGGATATTCTCGAAAATGTCCGCCATCATAAGGGGAAGAAGGATGGCAGCAGCTGGAAATCTCCCCAAGAGACCCACTAATTTGGAGAGGAGCGAACAGGTCCAATGGCTCAAAAGAAGAAAGCCTGCCTTCTGGCGGCGATAATAACCGTATTAGCCACGACTGCGCCTGCTTCGGCGGTATCGGTCACCCTCCAGGGGGCGGTTCAGACCGCTCTGGAGAAGGATATAGACGTCCTCAAGGCGATGGAGGACACGAAAAAGAGCGAAGCGGCCAAAATAGTCGCGGGCTCAGCCCTCATGCCATCCCTAAGCCTGGGCTTTAACTACACCAGGAAGGACGGAAAATACGCTCTGGCGGGACAGAGGGACGCCTACGGGGCCTCTCTGACAGCAACTCAGCCACTGTACACCGGTGGCAGGGCGACAGCCCTACTCAGACAGTCCCAGTCCTACGAGATATCTGTGGCTCAGTCCATAAACGACAAAAAAGAGGCGGTCGCGCTGGTGGTCATAGGGCAGTTCTCCCAGATACTCCATCTGAGGGAAAACGTAGCGGCCGCTCGGGACTCCCTGGCCTTCGCGGAAAATCACCTGAAAGAGGTGGTGAAGAAAGAGGCTCTTGGGGTCGCAAACCGCTTTGAGGTCACCAGAGCGGAGCAGCAGATGAGCAGCTACAGGACCCAGCTGATAGCGGCAGAGAACGACCTGGAATCGGCCAGGATAACCCTTTTGACCACGCTGAGGCTGGACCCTCACTCTGACGTGGACTTTCAGGGAAGCCTCGAATACGTCCCATACCAAGGGGACAGACAGGAGTCCCTTGGCAAGGCCATGTCCAACAGGCCGGATCTGAAGGCCGCCATAGCGTCTCTTTCCGTCCAAAAGGACGAGATACAGATAGCTGCCAGTGGTCTCAGACCCAAGGTCGACCTGAAGGCATCCTACACCTGGGACGATCCCCAAGACGCCACAGGAATCGACGACGACGACTGGAAGGTCGCCCTGGAGGTCGATATCCCGCTCCTGGACAGGAACGAGACGAAGGGAAAGATCATCCAGCAAAAGGCCATATACAGGCAACAGGAACTGGAGCTCGAACGGCTTAAAGAGGCTATAATCAGCGACGTAGCCCAGGCCTGGCTCGACCTGGAGACAGCCAAGGAGACCGTCAGCTCCACCTCTTTAGACCTGGAGCTGGCATCGGAGTCTCTGAGGCTCTCACAGGTAGGATATAAAGAGGGGGTCAGCTCCCAGATCGACGTGTTGGACGCCCAGGCATCCTACACCAAGGTAAGAAAAGAACACGCCGCCGCCCTCAGCGACTACGCTGTGAAGGTGGCTACCCTCAAGAGGATCGAGGGAGAACTGGTTCAATTTGTAATGACATCTGGAGGTGACATCTCTTGAGAAAACTAAAATTAGCGACAGCGATTTTGGCCACATCTCTGGCGGTCTTGCCGGTTGCGGCTACAGCCCAGGACCAGGCTAAACCGGCTGCGAGGGTTGAGGTCATGGAGGTAAATGCGGAACCCCAAGTCTACAAGGGCTTTTCCGAAAACAGCACTCTGGAGGCTATAGATCAGGTTACCATATACCCCAGGATCTCCGGCAGGCTGATGAAGATGCTTATCAAGCAGGGAGACCAGGTCAAATCGGGACAGCCCCTCGCTGAGCTTGACCATAGGGAGATGGACGCCCAGATAGCTCAGGCACAGGCACAGATAGCGGTGGCCCAGGCACAGGTGGCCCAGGCCATGGCGGAGCTGGAGAACGCCCAGAGGGAGAGAGACCGATACAAGAGGCTTGTGAAGGAGGGATTCTCCACACAGCAGCAGCTTGACGCCAAGGAAACCGCCTACAGGACCACAAAAGCAGCGGTGGACCTTAACATGGCCCAGGTTCGCCAGTACCAGGCCAACCTCAAAAGGCTCCAGGTCGACCTGTCCGAGTACACTCTGAAGGCATCCATACCTGGGACCATAGTCAACGACTACAACAGAACCCCAGGAGAGATGATAACCACCCAAACCGCACTGGCCCAGATAGCGGACACCACCAAGCTAAAGGCGGTTATACAGGCCACGGAGGCCCACGCCAAGCTCATAGAGAACGGCATGGCTGCCACCGTTACCATAGGGGAACTGAAGGTCAACGGACAGGTATACAGAGTTCGCCCCTTCGTGGACGTCAGCACCAGGACGACCCAGGTTGAGGTAGCCATGGATAACCCAGGAGACCTCAAGCCAGGCATGTTCGCCAGGGTGTTCATAGTCGAAAAGGAGCTAAAGGACGCCATAATGATACCTGCTGAGTCGGTCCAGACGGACGGGAAAGTCCATTGGGTCATGGTCAGCAAGGAAGGCAAGGCCCACAGAGTAGAGGTAAAAACAGGCATAGTATCCGACAGCAGGGTAGAGATAGTCGAGGGGCTATCTCCCGGAGACAGGCTTATAATCTCAGGCGGAAGAAACCTGAACGATCAGGACCCTGTGTCCGAGATAGGAGTTTAAAAAGAGGCCCCTGTGGGCCTCTTTTTTGATCTTATTCACAGTTGCCCTGTATAATCACTTCAGGGGGGGATCACGTTGAAAAAAAGTTTATTTTGCCTGACTCTATGGACTATCCTGTTCTTTCCCCTGTCTATCCACCCCTGTCGGGCGGGGACCCTTCAGGAGGTCCTGGACAGGGGGGAACTTCGGCATCTGGGAGTCCCTTACGCTAGGTTCGTCACAGGATCGGGCGACGGCCTGGACGTAGAGCTTATGGAGAGGTTCGCCCAGTATCTGGGGGTCTCTTACCGGTATGTCGAGAGTAGCTGGGAGGACATTATACCGGACCTGATAGGAAGGGACATATCTATATCGGGCGACATGGCAGTACTCGGGGCAAAACGGCCGATAAGAGGGGACGTCATAGCCTCAGGTCTCACCGTGCTGGAATGGAGAAAGAGCGTGCTGGCCTTTTCCTCTCCCACATTCCCGACTCAGGTATGGCTGCTATCGCCCGACGACCACATACAGAGACCCATCGAGCCCTGTGGCTACATGCCTGAGGACATAAGGAAGACCTCCACTATGGTCGATGGCATGACCGTTATGGGGGTAGAGCGAACCTGCCTAGACCCAAGCCTATACGGGCTTGGGGACAAAGGAGCAAGGATCGTCGCTTTTGAGGGGGATACCAGCGATATGGTCCCAGCCATGTTAGGAGGAGCATCGGACCTTATCATACTGGACGTCCCGGACGTACTGGTCGCCCTATCTTACTGGCAGGGAAGGATAAAGGTCCTGGGCCCCATATCGCAAAAGCAGGATATGGCGATAGCTTTTCCACTAGAAGGCAAGGATCTAGTGTCTAAGTTCGAGGCCTTTTACGGGCAACTTATATCTAGCGGTGAGTACAGAGAGATGGTGGCAAAGTACTATCCCTGTCTATTTATGCATTTTCCATCTTTCCTGAGGGGGAGCAGATAGGCCATGCCAGATCGGTTTAAGGGCCTAAAGAGGGCCCTCCTGGCAATAGCCTGTATGGGGCTGATAGTCCTCGTTTTCGCCGTCGCATCCATAAACCATCAGAGACAAAAATCGGTCAGGACCCAGGTGCTGAAGGATTTTTCCAACAGGGCGGATCATCTCGCGGCCCTGATGAGCTACGTGATCTTCGAGAGAAACCAGGACGGAGAGGATATAGCTAGCAGCAGAGAGTTGACCTCCTACTTTCAGGGCAGGGACCTAGGGATGTCCTCTCAATACGGGCTTATGGCGGCACAGGAAAACATCCAAGACCTCCTGAAGAGGAAGCTCCATAACACGACATATCAGGACAGCCCGGTCTACAGCAGGATGGCAGTCATATTGGAAGGAGGACGTCCTCTGGCGGTCGCGCCTTCTACCATAAACGCCCCGATCGACTGGTCGAAATATCGCTACACCCTGGACGAGAGGGGCCGGATGACCACAGAATGGGAGGAGGGATCCCCAAGGCTGGTCATATCCCGACCTTTCTTCTACAAGGGCAAATACGAGGCTCAGATAGTCCTCTGGATACTGCCGTCGGACCTCATCGCCAGGATAAGGACATCTCAGCAGGACCTGCCCTGGTACAGGGTTTTCATGACGACAAAAAACGGCCAAAAGGTGGTCAGCCCCTTTCAGGACAGCCGATGGACCTCCTGGCTGTTTCAGGCCATGGAGGGAAGCCAAGGGCCAGAGATTCTGCCCTATGAAGACGGTAAAAAACGATTACTGGTCGCTAAGTCGGACATACCAAACACACCTTTATACCTGTACCTAGTGGCCCCGGAGGAGAAGGTACTGAACGACGTGAGGGTCGACGCGACTACCATCTTGATAGCGCTCCTGTCCATGATCCTTGTGATAACCTGGATTTGGCTGGCCCAGATAAAGATCGAAAAACAAGAAATCCTTCTGAAGCTCACTCAGACGATGAAAATCAAGGTAGTTCTGCTCAAAAGGATATCTCTCTACGCCAGACGGATCTCCATCTACAGGGACAGGACCTCGAGGCGCACGGAAAAAATCGACATCCCTTCCCTCTCTCAGGGCCCCGAGGAATATCCAGCTAGCAAAGGCATAAAGGTCAAAGCAAGCACGGTCAGACGAAAGCACCGCCGTTCCTCCAATCCCCAGGAAAAGACCTCTCCAGCGCCTTCTCCTTGGGCGATACTTGACCGAGAAAAATTCTCCAAGCTCACCGAGATGGCCGGGAACCACGTCGATCTGCTGGAGGGGGTCATAAGGGACTTCCTCAACGCCCTCCCTACGATGCAAAAAGACCTGAAACAGGCTATTGAGGAGGGAAATATGGCTAAAATAGAGGAATCGTCTTCAAGGCTGGGGGAGGCTCTCTATTCCCTAGGCAGCCCTTTTATGGCCGACAAATGCAGGTCAATAGCGATAAAATCCCTAAGCGGTAGCATCGACGAAATCAGGTTTTTGGATATAGACCTATCCTCCGGCCTGGAGGATCTGGTCCAGACCTTGCTTGCGGGGGAATGGAGGCGATAGGTATGGCTAAGATACTGATAGTGGACGACGATCCCATAACCAGAGCGGTCCTTTCCAAGGGGATAGGCAACATGGGACACGAAACTATCCAGGCGTCCAACGGCCTTGAGGCGGTACAGATAGCCTCCAGGGAATCCCGGATCGACATCGTCCTCATGGATGTGGTGATGCCCATAATGGACGGGATAGAGGCGACAAGGCAGATAAGATCGCTGGAGATACCGGCGGTGATAATGGTCCTCACGTCCGACGACTCAAGCGATACTATCCGCAAGGCGGTCCACGCCGGGGCGGACGACTATATCAACAAGCCAGTGAACCAGGGTCAGCTCTCGACCAGGCTAGACCTGGCCCTTAAAGCATCGGGATTTTATCGGTATCGAAATAAATTTGCGTCCCAGATGGAGAGCCTAAGCGACATATCTGTAAAAGACGGCTCCTCCATGCAACGCATGGAGGAGCAAAACGAGAGCCTCCTCTCCGACCTCCTAGGGACATTGAACCTCGTAGCGAAGATGAGGGACAACCAGACATACGAGCACACAGCCAGAGTTGGATGGCTATCGGGGCTCCTGGCGAAAAACATAGGGGAACCCGAGGACGAGGTGGTGGCCATAGGGCTGGCCGCCCCACTTCACGACCTGGGGAAAATAGGGGTCCCAGACTCCATACTCCTGAAACCGGACAAACTGACAGACCTGGAATGGGAGGTAATGAAAGAGCACACGGTGTACGGGTGGAAACTTCTCAATCGTTTTTCCTCTGGAGTCCTCAAAACCGCAGCCACCATAGCTCTAAACCACCACGAGAGATGGGACGGCAAGGGATATCCCAGAGGGCTCAAAGGCGATGAAATAGCCCTAGCAGGTAGAATCGTGACCGTCGCGGACTGTTTCGACGTGATAGTTACCCCAAGGCCATACAAAAAGCCTAGGCCCATATCGTGGGGATTTGACGAGATAGCCTCCCTATCGGGAAAACAGTTCTGCCCCAAAACTGTGGAGGCATTCTTAGACGTGAGGCAGGAGATAGAGCCTCGCTACAGGGCAAACTACGAAGGTAAAGAAGAGGATACGATAGAGCCAGAGAGGGAAAGATAGCCCCCGGAACCGCCTTTTTGTGTCATAATGGACGGCATCAAAAAGCGTCAAAACCGGAGGTAACTAAATGGCAGGTGGCACAATATTCAGCTTTATCGTGGCCTTTGGGATACTGTTCGCCCTATCGGCCTTCTTCTCAGCAAGCGACACGGCATACTCCAGCGTCAATAAAATCAGGTTAAGACGTCTGATCGAGGAGGACCGTCCCGGCGCGCAGACCGCCATGGAGCTAGCAAAGGACTACAACAGGACCATATCGGCAATTCTCATAGGCGGCAACATAGTGGACATACTCATCACGTCCGTAGCGACCGCGGTTTTGACCGCTATGTTCGGCCCCATTGGGGCGGTCTACGCCACAGTACTCATGACCATACTGATCATCCTCTTCGGCGAGATAATGCCCAAGGCGCTGGTGAAGGACAGAGCCGACTCGTTTGCCCTGTTCGTCGCCCCGATGGTACAACTGTTCGTAAGGGTCCTCAACCCCATATGTTGGTTCACGACCAAGGTGACCATGGCCATGAGAAAGGGCAGAGGTGGGATGGAGCCTATCCCAAGCGTCACCCACGACGAGCTTCTGGGGATAGTGGAGACCATGGGCGCGGAGGGCGAGCTTCCCGTCTCGGAGAGGGAGTTAGTGGAGAACTCGGTGAACTTCAACGGTCTGGAGGTATGGGAGGTACAGACCCCTCGGGTGGACCTGTTCGCCATAGACGTCGAGGACGACCCCTCCACCGTGACAGGGCTGATACTGGCGAACCACTACTCTAGGGTTCCGGTCTATCAGGGATCTATCGACAATATCGTCGGGATTCTCTACGAAAAGGACTACCTGGCATCGGTAATAGCAGGGGAAAAGCCTGACATCAAAAAGCTCATGAGGCGCCCCATACTCATAGCGGGAAGCGCCAGCCTGATGGACAGTCTGAAGATACTCAAGTCCAGCCACACACACATGGCGGTGGTGCTGGACGAGTACGGCGGGACATCTGGCATAGTCACTCTGGAGGATCTCTTGGAGGAGCTAGTGGGAGAGCTCTACGACGAACACGACGACATAAAGGAAAACGTCACAAAAATAGAGGAAAACGTCTATATGGCCAACGGCGACATCTACCTGAGACAGCTTTTCGAGAACTTCCTCAAATATCAGGACATACCGGACACCGAATCCACTACCCTGAGCGGATGGCTTCTGGAGAGCTTTAAGACCCTCCCGGAGCCGGGAGCGGAGACGTCCTGGGAGG
>CAYNAN010000077.1:0-11222 GCA_964395085.1 uncultured Synergistaceae bacterium | reverse complement strand
AAGGGGGAGTTCCAGAACGTTCGAAAAAGTGGCTCTGGCGTTCCATATTATGCCCTCTACGTTGCGATCCACCAACCGCTGAAAAACCGCGTCCCCCGAGGCGTGAAATCCATCGGCCTCTTTGACTATCATATCCATACGGTGGCGACTTAAAACCCTTTCCACGCCGGAGAGGAAAGCGCCAGCCCAGGACGCCTTCAGATCGCCCAGAACCACACCGACAAGGGATGTCTTTTTGCTCGATAGGCCCTGAGCCACGGTGTCGACCCTATAGCCCAACCTCTTAGCTGCGCTCCATACCTTTTCCCTGGTCGCAGATGAGATCCTAGGATCGCCCTTCAAAGCCCTGCTCACTGTGGCCTTGTTCACCTGAGCCTCATCGGCGACGTCTGACATGGTGACTTTTGACAATGGATCACCCCCGCATCAAGGCAGTATTATAACCCTCTGTCCAGGAGCGACAGCAGCCTTCAGCTCCAGCAGAGAGTGATTGGCCATCCTGATACAACCGTGACTTGCGTCGGTACCGATCTCGTGGAGGTGCTCGTCGTCGGTTCCATGTATGCCTATTCCGGTCCAGGGATCGGTCTTTAACCTGATGAACCAAGGTCCGTAACCTATGGTCTCTCCGGTTTTTTTATCCCTGTAGGGCTGCCAAAAAGAGGCGTCGTCTATCCTCTGCACGGTAAAATCGCCCTCCGGAGTTCTCATATCCCCAACCCTCTTTTTTTGGCCAGCCACCCGTCCGGTGGCCACGGACCACGCGGCAAAGATCGTCCTGGAATCCTCGTCCAGCCCGAACAGAAGGTGCTCCTGCTTGACGCACACCCACAGCGGCGAGACCACCGAGGTTCCTTCGGGATGTGATGATACCTCTCCTGCCCAGGGAAGATACTCCGCCACCTTCTCCGACACGGAATTCCATCTTTCAAGGGCGATATCGCCTGATATGGCAGCCCTTGAAAGGACGAAAACGACTATCAGAGAGAGCAATAGCCTTTTGGTCAACATAGCATCAATCCTCGAACAGGCTACCTCCGATAAACTCCCTCAATATCGACTCGTTGGGGACCTTATCGGATGGGAAGGGCGGCACGAACCGAAGCAGAGACAGGAGCCTGCGGGATTCTCCAAAAACCGCGGAATCCTCTGGAACGGTCTGTAGGAGTGGCTCAAGGTATCCTTTCAAGACCGGCAACTCATACAGTAGAGCCGAGTTGAACATCACGTCAGAGTGTTTCTGATAGGGAAATATGTATTTCTGGGCTCCCCTGATGACCGAGGGCCACCTCTTCAAAGTCGCCTCCGGGCTGTGGCCTCTGGTCCTGTGATCCCTGATCATTCGGCGAAAAAGCCTGTTGTCAGTGGTGCTGGTCCTGTTCTGTCTATCCAGGCTTACTCCGGTAAGGGGGGATACGAATATCCTGAACTTCTTGTCCTGTGGGACCTCCTGGGTCACCCTGTCGTTCAGGCCATGGATACCCTCTATTATGAGAATATCGTCGGAATCGAGCTTAAGGATTCTCCCATCCTTCCTGCTGCCGGTGACAAAATCGAACAGAGGAAGCTGTACCTCCTGACCGGACAGAAGGAGCTTAAGGTGCTCGTTAAGCAACTCAAGATCAAGGGCCTCCAGTGCCTCAAAATCGTACTCTCCCTTCTCGTCTAGAGGGGTCTTTTCCCTGTCCACAAAGTAATCGTCCAGGGAAAGTGTGACAGGCCTCTTGCCGCAGACCTGAAGCTGAATCTTGAGCCTCTTTGAGATGGTCGTCTTTCCGGAGGCGGAAGGACCAGCGATACAGACCAGGGCGGCATTTCGGTTGACCACGTCATCGGCCAGGTTGCTGAGCCTCTGGGAATGAAAGGCCTCGGATATCAGCATGAGCTCCTGCCCTCTACCGTCAGCTATGGCATCGTGAAGGTTGACCATGGAGCTGACTCCCATCGTCTTCAACCAGTTGGCGTACTCAAGAAAGACCGCGGAGAGCTTCTTGGACGCCTGGAACGGGGGAAGAGACGTCGGGTAAGCCACTGTGGGGAACTGGAGAACCATTCCAGGGGAGAGAAGCCTTAGATCCCAATTTTTAAGGTATCCAGTCGAGGGCACGAGAGGACAGTAGAAAAAACCGTACATGTCTAAACACCTGTAGACCTCGATTGGATCCATGGCTACCCTGGAAAACAGTCTCCCTTTCTCGGGGTTGCCCTGTCTCTGGAATATACGGCAGGCCTTATCCAGGGATACCACCTCCCTGGCAATGGGAATGTCCATATCGATGAAATCCCTCATGGTCTCCTTTATGGACTCAAGATCCTTCTCCGTGACCTCTCCGTCTACAAACTCCCAAAAGTGCCCCTCCGATATGGAATGACGGATAAAGATCGGTTTTCCAAGGGCCTTCCTGGCCGCCAAAAGCAACAAAAATCCCAGTGAGCTCCTGTAGACCATGGTCCCCTCAAAGGAGTTTGTATCCACGAATTCGACCGAGGACTCCCCGTCCAAGACCCACTCCAAAGGCCTCAGGTAGTTGTTAACCCTCCAGGCGACGATGTTTTTGTTCCTGTAGAGCCCTGTAGAGGCCAGTATTCCCTGCCCCGACAGTGGCATATCGCACTGTATGCTAGAAAAACCCTTTATCTTGACTTTAAAAGACATTTTTAATCTCTCCTTCTGCTCTCCGATAGCGCCGTCGGGAGGATAGCCGACGTCAACGTTCCAAGATTATATTTTACCAAGTCACAAAGACGGACCCCACCAACAGGACGAGCACCTCCACGATCTCGCAGATACAGCCGTAGCTGTCCCCGGTAAGGCCATTCAGTCGACCTGATATCACCGTGCCCAAAAACAGAGAAACTAGACCAAACAACCCCATGATTGCCAGCCCAATCCATCCTAGAAGGACTATAGACACAGCTAGGGTGAAACAGGACGCGATGGAGAGCTCCAGCCATCGACAGGATTTTATGAATATCCGCCCAGCTCCGTCCCTCCTGGCAGGGGGGAAGAAAAAAATAGCCAAGACGACACCCCACCTAGCCAGTACGGGGGAGACCAGAACCCACCTGAAATCCTCGCCCCCGAGAGACGACATAGTGGCAAACTTAAGTATCAAGACAGCTCCGATGGCCAGGGCCCCGAAAGTCCCTATCCTGCTGTCTTTCATTATCTCCAAAGCTCTTTCCCTGGAGGCTCCCCCTCCAAGTCCATCGAAGGTATCGGCAAGACCGTCGAGATGGAGGCCTCTCGTCAAGGCCATCCAGACTATAAGCACTATGGCAGCCGTCACTGAAGGTGATGCCACCCCACTCAACAATACGAACGCCAAAGCGGAGAGACAGCCTATGACAGCCCCTACCGCAGGGAACCACCTGGTGCTGTGCCCCATCTCCTCATTGGACACAATTCGTCCCAAAGAAACCGGTATGGACGTCAAAAAAGACAGAGCCAAAAGGAAGCTCATGACGCCTCACCCTTTAAGATTTGAGGGATACCAGCTGTAACTAGGTAGACCAGATCCGATTCTCTAGCTATCCCCTGGTTGACCCATCCAGCCACATCCCGGAAGATCCGCCCTAGGGGATAAGGCGGCACGAGACCCATTCCCACCTCGTTGGAGACCAAGACTGCGTTGATTGACCTATCTCTGATGGACTTCAGGACCTTATCCACGTAATCTATGGTTTTAGAGATTACAAGCTCTTCCTCTTCGCTGGACATGCTCTCCCAATCCACGTTCAGAGAAAACATGAAGTTAGTTATCATCATCGTCACGCAGTCCAGAAGGACCGTCGAGCCAATAGGGATATCGCCCATTTTTTTGTGCAACTCATCCTGACCCTCGATAGTTGTCCAGGAGGAGGGCCTGTCTGACACGTGCCTTGCCACCCTTCTCGCCATCTCGTCATCCTTGATAAAGGCGGTGGCAACATAGTATACTGTACTATCGACATCAAACCCCGACACCAATCTCTGAGCGAAGCCGCTCTTGCCGCTTCTGGCACCTCCTAGGACCAGTGTTATTTTTCCCCTATCTATCTCGATCGCCTCTCATTCAGAAAAAATGAGGAGATAGTCCCCAACAGCACGTCATCTATCTCGCTCGTCTTAACCCCTACTCTGAAAAAACCCTCCAGACCAAAAGAGCTACAGTCTCTGACCATTATATTTTTTTCACTCAGATAGGACATAATCTCGCAGGATCTCGGATGATGGCACAGTATAAAATTAGCCTCTCCTGGGATAACCGTTATTCCAAGGGTTTCGAGTCCGGCTAGAAGGCGCTTTTTCTCGATCCTCAGAGAACGCCACTGATCTCGATAATATCCCGTTTTATCCAACACCGCCATGCCAACCGCCTGAGCTTGAGCTCCTACGCTCCAGTCGGGCTGGACCGATCTCATCGCATCTATGGCCTCCTTAGGCCCTAAAGCGTATCCGAGCCTGACCCCTGGTAGGCCGTAGTCCTTGGTCATGGATCTAAGCAGTATAAGCCTACCGGAATCCAGAAATCTGTCTATCCTCGGAGGGTTTTCCATGAAGTTCCTGTAAGCCTCGTCTACGACCAATACGGTTGGGCCGGTTAAACAACAACCCAACAGCCGACAGATCTGCTCCTCCGTGGCCACGTATCCCGTCGGATTGTTGGGGTTGCACAGCCAAAGCAAGTTAGGTGGATCGGAGGCTATTCTGTCGCAGAGAAGGGTATCCATATCTGGCTCGCCCCAGAGCATGGACCTTCCGCAGTCCCACATCGAGACCTCCGCTCCCATGGCCAAAGATGGTGCCAGATACTCTCCGTAAGCAGGGACGACGATGGAGGCTTTCCTGCCCGATCTCAGATAAGCCATAGCGACAAGCCATATCGCCTGAGAGGCGCCGTTTGTCACCAAGATGGAGGATGGATCGACGCCGTTTAGGTGGGCCAACCTGTCCCTCAAAGCTCCAGAGTAACGGTCGGGATAAAGCCCCAAGTTTGCCGACACGGAGGCCCTCAGGACGTCCTCGTGAGGTTGAAAAGGATTAACTGAAACGCTGAAGTCCAACACGTCCTCCGGTGCAATCCCCCGGGAGGACATCTCCTGATAGTCTATTCCCCCGTGTACCACGGGTGGCAGGTCTCTGACGGAGGACACAGGCAACGACCTCATAGCGATACACCTACTGTGACGATAATAGCTATCAAAACTGCGAGAATCTGAGCTGTTTGGACGACCCTTATCGAAATACCCAGATCCCTCTGCTCCGGATCCCTGGGGCCTCCCTCTATGGAGTAGCAGCCCCTTTTCGTCAAGGTGATCCCCAAAGCACCGGCCACCGTGGCCATAGGCCACCCAGCGTTTGGACTCTCCGTGACGCAGTGAAATCTAAAGGAGGAAAAAAGGGCTCCTCGCCAGTCAAGTCCACACAGATAGGACGCGACCACCAAAAGCGACGCCGATACCCTGGAGGGGATAAGGTTGATGAGGTCGTCCATTAGGGCTGAGGCTTTTCCTCCAAGCTCAAAGTCTCCGTACCTGTATCCTACCATGGAGTCACAGGTGTTAACGAAACGGTAAGCCAAGGCTCCAGGAAGCCCTAACAGACCGTAAGCAAGAAGAGGTCCAACCCACCCGTCGGAGAGATTTTCAGAGAGGGATTCTATAGCTGCTCCTACTACCTCGCTGAGAGATAGAGAAGAGGTTTCCCTGCTGACCAGATGCCACGATAGTTTTTTTCTGGCCTGGTCGATTTTTCCGGACGCTACGGCACACTGAACCTCCCTACCAGCGGTTATAAGGGCCTGGGCGGAAATGGACCCCTTGAGAAGCCACACTGAGAGGGTAAAGGATAGAGGCCACCATAGATGGGATACAGCCATCCCCAACAGAACAAAAATGGCCAAACCGGACGACAACAACAGGACCCCATATACAAAAAGCCAACGATTGGGACGCCTGCTCCACATAGATCGGATAAGTCCGCCCATCCAACATACAGGATGAAACCTGTCAGGGGGCTCACCGACAAGCAGATCGATCGACACCGCCAAGAGCAAAACGCTTAAAGCCTGAATCATTCTCCACCTCCAACAACCGAACCCCTCCTGAGACCATCGGGACGTAGAAAGGCTCTCCCAGTTCAGGAGGCCAGAAAAAAGCGCCCCTGTTTTTTAGTTGAGCGCGCAAAAAGATGGCTCCCGATACGGTTCCGCTGTGGGCCGTGACTATTCCCAAAGCTCCGTTCGCGACTGAGGAACTCAGCATCAGGTCCAACTCTCCCTTGAACAAAACCGACTGATTGGCCATAGCGCTGTCCGTGGAGGCCTTGGCGAAACGACGCCAGTCACCCTGGGTCAACCCTCTTTCCAGATCGGATAAAATTCTGTCGTGACAGGAGGGGGCACAGGAATGAACTTTTTTGTTGAACTCCACTGTATCGACCTCTCCCCCCGGATCAAATACAGCCAAAATAAGTTCAGGGACAGGTCCCAATATCCTGTGGCCTGAGAAGTTTCTATGATCCATCAGTACCAGATCACTCCAAGCAAGGCCATCGGAAGGCTCCACGGAAACGGCTATCTCGGTAGCTTCCTCCTCGCTCAGACGCAGATCAAAGCAAGCGGCCATGGCGTAGAGGGACGCCATGATATCTGCGGTGCTACTGGCGTAACCTCTGGATCCGGCCAGTTGGGAGTTTCTGCAAAGGGAGACGTCAAAACCTCCGACCCCCCACATATCCCTGGCGATTTTGAGGGCCAGCTCCGTCTTCTGCATTGAAGGAGGTAGGGCTATACAACCATCGCCGGGGGATACAGACAGCTCCACACGAGACCAAAGGCCGATGGGACAGGACACCAGCTGACAGACTCCATCGAGCCATCCCTGAAAAAGCTCCCCACAGGTTCCGGGACAGAGCGCGACAGCCCTCATAACCCCAAAATAGCCTCCAGAGACCTCATGTCCATATGCTCCTCCATGTGGTCGGCCAGACGGTCGAAGGCCCTTTCCCTAAAGTCCTTAAGGGACAGAGGCTCTCCTGACCTGGACCACCCAAGGGAGGTCAACCACGACCTTCTGAACTCAGGGAGGTCAAAAACGCCGTGAAGATAGGTTCCCCATATCCGTCCAGATGGGTCCGATGCGCCATCAGGGCCATCGGACAGGGAAAAGATCGGAGAGTTCGAGACGGTGCGTCCCATGTGGATCTCGTATCCCTCTACCTCCATGCCCCTTTGGGCCACAAAGGAGTCTCCCGTACCAATGACCTGCCCTCTCGTCCTGACCGTCCTTTTCTCCCCACAGAAGTCGGTCGCTACGTCCAGAAGGCCCATCCCTCTTATCTGAGGATCGTCGCTTTCAACTCCCTCTGGGTCCCTTATAAAACGCCCCATCATCTGAAACCCACCACAGATTCCCACTATGGATTTCCCTTTGGAGGCTAGATCCAAAATTGACCTCTCCAGACCGTTGTCCCTCATCCACAGCAGATCCGCCACGGTGCTCTTGCTTCCCGGCAGGACCACGCAGTCCGGTTGACCTAGCTCGGAGGAAGTTCGGACGAATCTAACCCCCACGTCCGGCTCAATGGTCAGGGCATCTAGATCGTCGTAGTTGGATGTCCTGGGATAACCGATAACCGCCACGTCAAGGCTGCCCTGAGACAACCGACTGTTGTCCTCCAGAAAGACCGAGTCCTCCTGGGCAACGCCCAGGTCCTCCAAATGAGGGATAAGCCCCAAGGTGGGACGACCTGTGAGGTCCCTGAGCATATCAAGACCGGATCCAATCAGGGTCGGATCTCCACGAAACTTGTTTATCAAGAAGCCCTTCACCAGATCCCTTTCCTCTCCGTTTAAAAGGGCCATAGTGCCGTAGAGGGAGGCGAAAACCCCTCCTCTGTCTATATCGCCTATCAGCAAAACCGGCGAATTAAGGTAGGTCGCAACCCTCATATTGACTATATCGTTGGATTTAAGGTTTATCTCCACCGGGCTACCAGCTCCCTCTACCACTAGGAGGTCAAACCTAGCCCTCAATGAATCCAGAGCCTCCGTAACGTAACCCCACAGTTCTTTTTTTCTGTCATGATAGTCGAGAGCGGAAAGGCTCCTCATGGGCCGCCCCATGACCACCACCTGGGATCTGGAGTGCCCCTCTGGCTTGAGCAACACCGGGTTCATCTCCACGGAGGGCTCTATCCCGGCCGCTCTGGCCTGGTCAACCTGAGCCCTCCCCATCTCCCGTCCATCCAGTGTGACATAGGAGTTCAGTGCCATGTTCTGAGCCTTGAAGGGAGCCACCGATATGCCTCTTCTGGCGAATATTCGACATAGCCCCGTCCCAAGGACGCTTTTACCAACGTCCGACGAGGTCCCCTGAAGCATTATAGACCTGGATTTCACTAAAAGCCCCCCTTTTACCTTCCTGCCCTTGTCGCTATATATTCCTCTATGATCTTACCGTCGTGTACAAGCCTGACCCTGTTGATCTGACGACGGCTGGAGAGCCATCTAAACCTCTCTCTGGCCTCTTTCTCGTCGCAGGAGTCCCGACCGGCCACCCCCCACCATCTCTCTCCGCTCGGATAGCCCCTCCACTCCGCCAACAGTGGCTCCTGGTAGCACACGGACCAGAGAAAATCCGACCAAAGGTCGGGTATTCTGTATCTCTGCCTGGCCTTGCCTGGTATGACCAAAAGCACGCTTAGTTCGTCTTTGAACCTCGTGGCTGATCCGTTGAATACGATTCCCTCGTGAACATCCTGAAAAGAGAAACTATCGCCGTCCTTCCTTATACCCATGGAAATACACCAGCGCCTCATTCGGTCCATAATCTGCTCCAGGGAATCAACGCCATCCATGGACGCCAACTCCTTCAAGGCGGTCTCCCTATCCAGGATATAATCGCCTCTTTTGTCCATAACGCAAAGCCTGTGAAGCCCTGAAAGATCCATCTCCTCACCTCTTCCGCCTTTTTACAATGAGATTGTACATTATGTGGGGCTAGTAGGCACTTGCCACTGTCCTGAAATCGTATGGTATATTTTGCCTATAGATCTACAGAAAAGGCATCAGGGGGTGATAAGAGATGGACAGACCATGCAGAGTAAAGGTTTACATAGAGTCCCCTAAGGCTGGATTTGGCTGATGCACCTTGCCCTACGGGGATAGCGAAAGAGAAACCTATCCTGGGGAAGTGAGCAGGAGGCTCACGGGAGAGCTAATAGTCAAGGCCAAAGAGAGGTTCAAAGATGCGGTGGATCTCGATATATACGATCCTAGATCCCCGATCTGGCTATGGGACGTAATCAAATTTTCCGTAAGAGGCGCAGAGCCCGTATGGATAGCGAACGGATCACTGCTCTTCAGGGGAGTCCCAAATTGGGAGGATCTGGAGAAAGCCCTAGATGCCTGCGTAAAAAGGGGTCACAAATAGAGGGAACGAACAGGCGATCCGACTGGATCGTCCGTTCGTTCCCTCGCTTTCATCTATCCTCTCTAAGCAGGGAAAACATCCACTGATCCTGAAACTCTCCCCGAGCGAACTCGTACTGACGGAGGGTTCCCTCAAGGGAAAATCCGACGGATCCCAAAAAACCAGCGGAGGCCTCGTTTCCTACGGTCACCAATGCCTCAACCCGGTTGAGCCCCATAGCACTAAAGCCGTAACTCAGAGCCTCCTTTACCGCCTCGGACATCAGACCCTTCCGCCAGAATCTTGAATCCAGCTCATAACCTATCTCCGCCCTGTGGTGTTCTAAGCTCAGACGATGAAAACCACAGGTCCCGATTACAGAGTCGCTGGACCTCTCGACGATAGCCCACCTCATTCCCTGATTCGGGTAGAGATCTCTGAGCAAGGAGACCATACCTCTTGCTTGACCAACCTCCACGAAGGGCTCCAAAACCAGATACTTTACGACCGCAGGGTCGGTCCAGACCCTGTAGAGCGAATCGACGTGGGATTCATCCAGCTCACGAAGGTCCAACCTCTCTGTGGCTAGAACCGGAAAGGGGTCTATCAGAGCCATTCCCTGCCTAACGCGTCGGCGGCCATCATGGCGTCGGCGACGTCCTCCGCTGTGACCTTCCACGGGAGGTTGTGGATCGTCTCGCCAGGAGCTGTGGCCATGGTCGCCGCGGCCATTATCTTCTCCCTGGAGGGCTCCTTCAGGCCCAACTGAGCGAAGGTGACCGGAAGGCCGACGGAGACGCAGAAAGCCAGGACCTCCTCAAGAACTTCCCTGGGGGAATCCTGCAACACCAGCTGGGTTAGGGTTCCGAAGGACACCTTCTCGCCGTGGTACATGTGGTGCATCTCCTCTATGGCGGTCATACCGTTGTGGATCGAGTGGGCCGCTGCGAGGCCGCCGCTCTCGAAGCCTATGCCGGACAGGAGGGTGTTGGCCTCGACGATCCTCTCCAGCGCTGGGGTAACGGCGTCGGCGTCGCAGGCCACCTTGGCCTCATAGCCGTACTCTATTAGCTGGTCGTAGCACAGCTTAGCCAGGGCCAGAGCCGCCTCGGTGGCAACTCCTCCTGGCATGTTGGCCGACCTTGTCCTGAAACAGGCCTCGGCCTCGAACCACGTGGCAAGGGCGTCCCCCATGCCGGAGACCAAAAGCCTAGTGGGGGCCTTCGCCACTATAGCGGTGTCCACTATGACCATGTTGGGACTGGGGGGAAACTGATAGCTCTCGAACATCCCCTCCTCGGTATAGATGACCGAGAGGGCACTACATGGGGCGTCGGTGGCCGCGATGGTGGGAACCACAACCACAGGGATAGATAGCTTTAAAGCCACCATCTTGCCGGTATCCAGTGCCTTTCCGCCTCCCACTGCCACTATGACGTCCGATCCCTTGCCCTCAGCGATCGAGGCTATCCTCTCTATCTCCGAGTTACAGCACTCCCCACCGAATGGCTCCTCTATGAAAGCCACAGAGTTAGCCTCGAAGCTGGCCTTCATGGACTCCCTGACCGAGTCGAGGCCCCTTTTGCCACCGATGACAAGGGCGTTTTTGCCCAACAAAGCGACCTGGGCCCCCGAGTTTTCGCAGGCTCCTGCCCCTTGGACGTATCTTCCTGGCGCTATGAGAATCTTCTGCATGTAGTTCCCTCCCTTTCAGACTATGGAAAAACTCTAAAAACGCTTATCCTCGGAGAGATCGTTCCGACGAAGCCCGCTTGAGCCCGTATACTCGACATGCCGCCCTTGAGTACGAATGGGGCGACAGGACG
>CAYNAN010000076.1:0-11329 GCA_964395085.1 uncultured Synergistaceae bacterium | reverse complement strand
CTCGACGACCTTCTTAAGTGGGGCTCTTACTGCCTGAACCTATGAACCTAACCGCCGTGCCGTAGGCTATTATCTCTGCTGCTCCGGCAGAGACTGCGGTGGTGGACAACCTCAGCCCTATCACTCCATTGGCCCCTATCTCCATGGCCCTTTCCTCTAATCTGCCTATGGCGACCGCTACAGCTTGGTCCATCATCTCGGTATACCTGGGGAGCTCTCCCCCTATGGTCCAGTTTTTTATGTTTGAGGTTACGTCCTGAACCACCGACTTGGACAGACAGCAACAGGCAGTGACAAAACCGATAAACTCGGTGTCCCTGCCGGGAAAGACGTCTGCCGTCGTGATTGGGAAGTTACTCATAGTGATCACCTTTCTTGCCTAAAAATATGATGGTCGCACCCTTTAAAAGGGTACGACCATCATATTTTACTATAACACCAGGGTTCTTATCGCTCCTCTTCCGGGCTGTGTGTCGCTGTAAAAGGGAGGAACGGCCTTAGGGGCGGATGGTCTTGGAAGAGGTCGAATTTATCGTAGGCCCCATAAAAATGCCCTTGCCTACTTTTCTTCCTTTTTTACCTCGACCACCTTAACCGCTGGCGGTCTTCTGAGGTAGCGGATCCTTCTCCAAACGTAAAGGATCGTTCCTATCGGCAGCACCAGTAATATGATAAACCGAGGTATCCAACCTAATCCTCTTAGCATCAGAAAGAGGTATCTCCCTATGAAGGGTATTTTCTCACACCACAGGGCGAAGTGGAGTCCGTTCTTTTCCCTCAATCCGTCAAGGGGGTATCCTTTCGACAGGAGGGATACACCGTTCATAGCTTCCGAACGTCCTATCTCTCCCGAGCCCTTGACCGCGTAGATGTGCCATAGCTCCAGGCCGTCGTCCCCTGCTCTCTTGTAGACGTCTATGAGGTCTGCCCTGTCCTCAAGTGGAACCAGCAGTTCCTCGCCTGAAAGGCCCGATTTAAGGCGGTATTCCCCTATCTCCATCAGGGATGCGATGTCCTGGTCAGTCCACGTAGACCAAAACTCTATGCCCATACGAAGGATAAACTCCGGTGCTACAGAGGGGTATTTATCCAGGGCAGAATGGACCTTCTCCGTGATACCCTTGTCCCTGAAAAGGGACTCTACTTTTTTTGCGTCTGGGTCGAGGATCCGCCAGAGCATCAAGAAAAGATCCTCCTTTGCGGCGATCCTGCCCAAAGAGGAAGGGGAAAAAAACTCCATCGGTACGTCGTTGGACGCCAATATCCACAGTCCTCTCGCCGCCTCCCTGTCCCCTTTGATATCGGGAAGGTAGTTGAGCCTGCGGTTCAGCAATGCCCAGTCCAGGTCCGAAGAGTTCCAGTTCGTTGAGAGATAGTTCTCTATTCCTATCTTGTGGACTGCCTCCAGGTAATCCCTGCCGTACTTCCCGTAAAGGTAGACGAACTTGGCTCCCTTCGATCTAGCTAGGGTCCTTAGTTCTCCCCTGTCCGGAGCCTCTAACAGGGCTGCCTCGAAGAACTCCATGGATTGGTCAGCCACTAGAGCCCCGAATACGTCCCAGAGAATTTTCATCCTCTCTGAGAGAGCCTGAAAGTTGGTTCCCTTATCTAGCTCCCTTGAGACGTTCTCCCTGAACCTTTCCGATGAAGCCAACACCTGGGCGCTCTGAATCATGGACAGGGCCTCGGTGCGGCATATTCTCTGCCAATCCGAAAGCATGGACTCGACGCTGCGGTTCATCTCCTGTCTGAGAGATGGGGAGACCCCGTCGGGGCTGTCGAACCAGATAGACTGGATAGTAACGGAGGAGCTGTACTCTTGATAGAAGGCCTTTCTCAGCTCCTCTTCCAGGGTAGTCTTGGCCTGGAGCATTTGGACTCCCTCCAGGGCCAGGAGGATCCACCCTATTATGGGGATGACCTTGCCCGCGACCTTGCCTCCGACCTTGACCATGACCTTGGCCATGAGCTTTTTCATGATCCTGCTTCCCATCAGGGCCAACATAGCTCCCAGGCCTAAGACCGCAGCCGAGGAGGCCCTGCCGAGATCTCCTCGTTTTTCCGTCACCATCTTGGAGACCGCCGATCCAGAGACCGGTGGAATGGGGATCTGGTTGTAAATGGGCAGGTTCATCTTTACCACATCCAGGAATGGACGTCGGATTTCCTCCATAGAGTGGAGCAAAAGAGCCTGAGACCGGTCCTCCAGGCTTTTCATCATGGCTGCCTGAAATGGCTCTGAGACCTGAGCTACCTCTCGGTCCGCTCTATCCAAAAACACCTTGACGGTCTTCTCCAGGTCGTCCTTAGCGGTCACTCCAGCCTTGAGCTGCTCCCACCACACCGACAGAGTGCTCAGATCGTCTGGGAGATGAGTTTCGTCAAGGGCCTGCCAGACCTTACGATGATGGTCCTCCACCAGAGCCTTAAGATCCGACTCGGCCCACTGGTCCATCTCCGCTGATACCCTGAGTCTTTCCTCGTTGACCAGACTAGGGAGTTTTCCTATCTCTCGCTCCGCCGATTTTCCAGCTACTTCCACCTCGTACAGCATCTTGGATAACCGGTCTCCCTCGGGGATCGCGACGCCCAAAGATGTGGCGAAGGAGGAGGAAACCCACAGAAAAATAACCGAAGAAAGACAAAACCATCTCACGACGCTTCGAAAACACATATAGCTATTACCTCCTCTTATCCGCTAGAGTTCCGCTAAAAATCCTCTCTTCGATATTGCGACCTGTCCAATCGAGAACCTCTCTCGCAAGGACCTCATTATAAGCCGGAGAATGGGGATCCAAAAAACCGTGTCGGACGCCTTTAGCCACAAAGACATGGGTCTGTGGCTTTTGTTGAAGGGTTTTTGCTAAGGCATCTACATCGAAAGAGTCCTGTTCCGCAAAGACAGCCAAAACAGGACAGATCGGCGTTATCTCGGAATAGTCCCTTATACGAGACCCGTAATAGCAGATGATTCCGTCACAGAGGGGGCTCTCACAACACCGCCATGCAACGGTAGCCCCAACGCTAAATCCCACCAGCACAACAGACTCAAATTTATGTTTGAGTTTTTTTATCATGCTTTTTACTGTTTCGTAAACGCTAAAACCTACTTTTTGATTAAAATATCTGTATGCTTCGTCGGCCTGGTCGTAGGAAAAGGACTTTTTCCCTAGCATATCGTAGATAAAGACCTGGAAGCCCATATTGCGATATCGAAGTGCGACGAGATCCATAAATTCGTTCACGCCGTAGATCTCGTGAAGCAGGATGACGGCTCTTTTCAATGAAATCACACCGGACGACACTTGATGTGGTCCTTGGTCTCCTGCTCTATCCTCCACAGGGGAGAGGTGGCAAGCTTTTCCTTAGTGGTTTTCCGAGATTGGTGGCCGTCGTCTATTATCAAAAACCCCTCTGATTTAACGATACGGTGTAGCTCCCCCAGAAACGACGCTGGGTCCTTTATTCCGAAGAACATGTCTATGGCGCAGACGACGTCGGCAGAGGAGTTGGGGAGTCCAGAATCGTAGCCTTTAGCCAGGGACGTCTCGATATTTTTTAGACCTAGTTGAGCCGCTTTTTTCTTGACCTCTTCGATAGCCAGATCGTGTATATCCACGGCGTAGACCTTCCCCGAGCTCCCAACGCGTTTAGCGAACCTGACGGTGTATCTTCCCGGCCCACAGCCGTAATCCACCACCGTCATACCTTTCTTGAGTCCAAAACTATCTATTCGTCTGTGCCAGTTTGGGCATATAAAGTCCACTATATCGAACGTGACGCACATCGCTCGAAAGGCCCAGTCCGCCATACGCTCAGATCTTATCAAATTAACTCCTCCTTGCCTGTACTGTTTGAGATGTTTTTCGGTGAAGGCGATATTATCATACCTCACCTTCCTCCTTTATGCCCGGGCCTTTAGTCAGTATTCTCTAACGACTGTATTTACGGAGTTGCTACCTAGCCTAAAGGTCCCTGTTACTCTCATGGTCCAGAATACGGGTGTCCCGTTGAGGGGGCAAATCCTTACTTTGAGGTGATCTCAGGTGAACTTATCCAGATCAACAAGATCGGCGACGAGGTTCATGGCGGCTTTTGTTCTAGTGATTATGTTGGCGGCGGGAGCATCGGCACAGACGGCTAAGTACGTCTTCTTTATGATAGGTGACGGAATGTCCCTTACCCAGAGAAACGCGGCGGAGATATACCTGGCCAGCAAGGCTGGACATGATGCCAGGCCGGGAATCGTGAAACTTGCGATGAGCACCATGCCCATTCAGGGGATGTCCACGACCTACTCGACTAACTCCATAATAACCGACTCGGCAGCGGCAGGGACCGCCCTTGCCACGGGAAACAAGACCGCCTCTGGGGTTATAGCCATGGATCCCACCGGGACCGTCTCCTATGAGACCATCGCCCAGAAAGCCCACAAAAAGGGTATGAAGGTGGGCATAGTCTCATCGGTTTCCATAGAGCATGCCACCCCTGCATCGTTCTACGCCCACAGGCCAAGCAGAAAGGATTACTACGAGCTGGCTTTGCAGCTTCCTGAGAGCGGTTTTGAGTACTTCGCCGGAGGCGGCTTCACCAAGCCTAAAGGCAAAAAGGGCGATCAGCCCGACGTGGTGGAGATAATAAAGGGCGCAGGATACACCTTTGTGGAGGATATGGACGGATTCAGGAAGCTCTCTCCCTCTGACGGCAAGGTCGTGGCGGTGAATCCGGTCCTAAAAGACGGCAAAGCGCTTCCCTACGAGATAGACAGGAGAGACGATTCCATCTCCCTTGCGGAGTTTACCGCTAAAGGGGTCGAGCTTCTCGATAACCCCAACGGGTTCTTCATGATGGTCGAGGGAGGCAAAATCGACTGGGCCTGCCACGCCAACGACGCGGTCTCCTCTATAGGTGACACCATAGCCTTCGACCAAGCGGTACAGGTCGCTCTGGACTTCTACAAGGCCCATCCCGACGAGACGCTTGTTGTCGTAACAGGCGACCACGAGACAGGTGGATTGTCCATCGGCTTTGCTGGGACCCAGTACGACACGTTCTTCCAGAAGCTGGACGGACAGACTGTCTCCTACGAGGATTTCGACCTAGTGATATCCTCATACAGAAAAAGCACCGATGGCAAGGGATCCATGGAGGAGTTCTTCCCTCAGGTGGAGTCATCCTTCGGAATCAAGATGGAGGAGCTTTCTCAGTCCGACGTGGCCGAGTTAAAGAGGGCTTTCTCCGAGAGCATGAAGGGTAAAGACGATAGGAGCAAGGACCAGGAATCCTTTTTGCTCTACGGTGGATATGAGCCCTTCTCCATGGCTTTGACCCATCTTCTCAACCGCCAGGCAGGCATATCCTGGACCAGCTACGCCCACACCGGGGTTCCCGTTCCCGTGAGTGCCGCAGGTGTCGCCCAGGATTTCTTCAACGGATACTACGACAACACCGACATATACCACAAGATGGCGTCAGCGATGGGGCTGTAAGATCTCAGTAGCTTAATCCGAGATCCCGAGGAGAGCTTTAAAGCCCTCCTCGGGATTTAGTAATATATAGGTTGCCCAAAAAGGAGAGATTATAGATGTTCAGCAGGTGGTTTATGGAGGGAACGTCAAGACAGGACGTTCTGTTCACCGTTATCGTAGGGTTGCTCTGTGTCCTGCTCTGGAATCTGCCGACCGGGTTTGAGGATCGGCTTGGGAAGGGCTCCACGATGGTAAAGGGCAACGTCGTCTCCACCGACGACTCCATGGTGGTTCGTTCGGGAATAATCAGGACCGGGATCCAGGTGGTGTACGTCCTCGTCGAGAAAGGGCAGTTCGAGGGGAAGACCCTTGAGGCTTCCAACCTATTGTCGGGAAAGTTGGAGCTGGACAGCTTTTACTCTCCCGGAGAAAGCGTGTTGCTGGACGTGTCGGTTAAGGACGGACAGCCGGTCAGGGTCAATATGTCGGGGCACAACAGACTTGGGATACAGCTCGCCCTCCTCGCCCTGTTCGCCGTAGCCCTGTCTGTCGTGGGAGGGGCCACCGGAATAAAGGCCATGATCTCTTTCGTCTTCTCCGCCCTGACTATATGGAAGGTCATGATACCCCTTTTCCTTAAGGGGATGGATCCCATACCGGTGGCGTTGCTATCGGTTTCAGCCATGACATTCGCCATAGTTTTTCTGGTCGCAGGGTTCACAAGAAGGGGCTTCGTCGCGTGGCTGGGATCCATGGCTGGCCTTGCCCTGACCTGCGTCCTCGCCCTGGTCTTCTCCGGCCCCTTTTCGGTCCACGGGGCGGTAAGGCCTTTTTCCGAGACCCTGCTCTACTCGGGATTCCCCCATCTGGACCTTACCAGGATATTTCTAGCGGGGATATTCATAGCCTCCTCCGGTGCCGTGATGGACATTGCTATGGACATATCTGCGTCCATAGAGGAGATAAAGTCCCATCGGCCCGACATCGGAAGATGGCAGCTCTTTCGCTCCGGCCTAAAGGTCGCAAGGGCGGTCATAGGGACCATGACGACAACCCTCCTTCTGGCCTACTCGGGAGGCTACATGACCATGATGATGACCTTCATGGCGAGGGGAATCCCCATGTCCAACATATTGAACCTAAACTACGTCGCCGCCGAGATACTTCACACCATGGTCGGAAGCTTTGGCCTGATAACCGTCGCTCCTCTGACCGCCTTAGCGGGGGCTCTGCTGCCCTTCGCCAGGGAGGAGGAGCTGTCGGTGAAAGAGCCCCAGGTGGTATCGGATCTCTTGTTTTAATTTAATTTTTATGACTTGTCGTTGAATAAGCATGATTTTTTGTAGGGTTTTCTCATGAATAATTTGTAGAATAAACAAAAGAATGGAGCAGGAGATAACCTCAGGATGGTTTTCAGCAGGAGGTTGATCGTCAAGATTCCCACGCTGAGAAATCCTATGTCGTGTGCTCTGCGTAAAAAGTCCCATTCCTTAAGCAAGTACGGGATTCCTCGTCGCTTTCCATATGTATTGTCGTTTACTCTGAACATAATAAGAGGTTTTTCGGTGTTTGCCAGGGTGAAGCCAGCCATAATCAGCTTCACCCATAAAAGATAGTCCTCAAACAAAGGTTGATGGCTGTATGACCGGACGTTCATCACAGCTGATTTGCGAAGTATAGTTGCAGAATGAACCATAGGGTTCCAAAAACGGCAATATATAGGGATATTTTTAGTCGGTACTGGTCTTATCCTTCGCCCCCCTGCGCTATCGAACTCGACGGCATAGCCACTGGAAGCCGCCACTTTAGGATGGGACTCCATGAAGGCTATTTGATGAGCGATCCTCCAGGGAAAGGCTATATCATCTGTATCCATTCTTACGACCAACTCGTTGGAACAGGCCTTTATCCCAATTTTTAGAGCTATGCCGAGTCCTCTGTTTTTACGGAGAATTACCTTTTTGACCTTGACTCCGCATTCTGCTATAGACCACTGCAATGCCTTGATCAGATCGTCGGTTATTGGACCGTCCAGGACCATCACCAACTCATCTGGCTTTATTCTTTGGGCTCTGGTGATGCTCAGGATGGACTTTTTGAGATATTTCGGCGACTCTTTGGAGTAGAGGGACATCAGGACGGAGACATTTGTCATAGGCGGAACCACCTTTTTTCAGAAGATCGCTTGTGTGTCTATTGGCCTGTTGATTCAATATTACACCACACAGACTGTTGTTCAGCATAAAAAAAGTTGGAGCTCTCCGCTTTTGCTGGAGAGCTCCAACTCTAGATTTAGTCCTAATATTTTACTTTCTACAGGTTGAACATCCTGACCCATCTGCTCTGTCGCTGTCGACGAGGCAAAAGTCGGAACGGTTCCATTGTCATCGTTTCTTCGTATGTTCGATCGCTCTACTTGAGGTATTTATCCACTATGGCCTGGTAGGTTCCGTCGGCCTTCATCTCGTCCAGGACCTTCTGAAGCTGGTCTATCAGGGCCTGATCGGTGTCTTTGTGGAAGGCGTAGTAAAGGTGGCTCTCGCTCAGGGCGTAGACCGTCTCGTAGTCGCTTGGGTTGAGTCCCATGTCCTTGATCTGCCACTGTGCGACGCTTTCCTCGTAGATCAAAACGTCTATTCTGTCGGAGTTGAGCTTCTTGAGGTTAAGGAGGTTGTCGGCTATGGCCTCAATCTTGGCTATCCCTGCCTTCTGTGCGAGGGAATCACCGACGTCATCCTTGACGACCCCGGCTGAAAGCCCCGCTAAATCCGCATCGGAGGCCACCTTTATGCCCTTACTCTTCAGGGCTATTACCGCGGTTCTCGACGCCGACATGGGGCCGACCCACTTGAACATGGGTTTTCTGTCCTCTGTGTAGGTCATGCTGAAAAGGCAGGTGTTTGGGGTTGACTGGACCTCGTTGTATCCCCTCGCCCAGGGCAACACCTCAACGTCCTTTGCTGTTTTAGAGGATCCGACCCTCTTGAACATCTCGGCCAAGACGTCCACAGCTATCCCCGAGGCTGTACCGTCTTCCCCCTTCATGTTGTAGGGGGGGAGTTCCTCGGTCATAAAACGGATGTCATCCACTCCGACCGCAAAGACGCTACCAGCTGCAAGACACACGAACAAAACCGATAGTAAAAATTTTTTCATCTGGCTCAACATAATTCCTCCTCAAGTATATTTCCTGCGTAACCATTATATCTCACGTCATGGTGTATAGTCAAAATATTCCGCCTCGACATGCAATGGATATTTTTATGCGCCATTAAGAACTAAATCTTGACCCATTCGCAAGGAATCTGTCATAACCGTGAAATATAGGGGGGCTATATTGGTTCAGAAGAACGACTACGAAACGAGTTCATCCTGCTGTCCGTGCCGGACCTGCTGAACCCCTAGATCTCCTTCCCCCCACAAAAGGAGGCTCCTTCAAAAACGGGAAGGGCCTCCTTTTCTTATACCTCCTCCTCGTCCAGCTCTCCCTCTATCCTCCTGGCTGGCCACTGGGGGAAGTTGTCGTTCCAGGTATCGATGTTGAAGACCTGACAGTTCTGGACCGGGTGTCTGCGCCACCTGGGAGCGTTTTTGCCCGATGGAGACAGCTTTTTGGCTATCTCGTCGGACAGATAGGGCAGAAACTCGCTGTCTAAGGTAACCAGGTTTATGTAGTAGACCGTCTTGGACAGTCTGTCCTCCGCCCAGCGATAGAAAAAGCTGTCTATGAATTTAGATGCGAACGTGGAGCTTAATGTGCCGTTCTCCAGCTCGTTATAGAATTTCATGAGGCCCCTTTCCGTGGCCCTCGGGTTCCCTGGATCCTTTATCTCGACGAAAAGGATAGCATCCTCGAACTCAACTATGAAGTCCACCCGGTGCATTTCTCCTATGCTGTGGTAGTTAGGCCGGTTGCGGTCCATCTGATCGAAGACCATACCGTCTATGGCGTCGGTGAAGTCGATCTCTATGTCCCGTTCTCGGAGGATCATTTTCCCAAGGTCCCCATCTTTCTCCTGACCTGTTCCTTGGTCATGTCACTGAAGGCGTTGGCTATGGCGTTAGGGGGAATGGCTCCGTAATCGTCCACCATCTGTACCGATACCTCCCCACAGTCGTCTCTGGACAGGACGTGATATCTGACCTGGTCTCCAGCTTCTTTATCCATGAGCAGATCGAGCCATTTTATGAAGACGTAATCGTGGGTGGCCAGGATAATCTGCTGTCCCTCCCGGGATAGCTCCAGGAGTATCTGGACTAAAAGCCTCATCAGCCTGGGGTTTAGGTTTGCCTCGGGCTCGTCCCAGAACAGGGGGCCGCTATGGCCAGGCTGCACCGATCCGGTCTCCATAAGTCTGTAGAGAACTCCCGCCTTTCTGAAGCCCTCCGCCATGGCGTTGGCCGAGTGCTCCCCGTTTTCGGCCTTAAATGTGACCTTTCCTCCGCCGTAGAACACGAAGCTGCCGCCGCACAGGGCTCGAATCTCCCCCATTGCCCACCGAACCCTTTCGTGGAGGTATTCCCGTCTTACCTCGGGCAGGTCAAGGGCCAGGCAAAGGTCGTAGTAGGTCTGATCGAAGGACAGGTCGTACTTCTCGTAGAGGCTGTTAAAGCCCTTCATAAAAGAAAGAACTTCCTTGGTGGGGATAAAGGCAGGTTCTCCTGTGCTTCCTAGGTATCGGTCTTGCTCGATCTCCAGATAGCGGGAGACCTCGGAGAAACTGCAATCGATGGACCCTTCCTTCCCCAGCTTGGCGGAAAGGGCCCCCCACGGGTTGGATCCCTGTCGGTACATATTGCCGAGGTGATCGTCCAGCGGCATGAACACCTGAAGCAGCTTTTTTGTGAGCTCCTTCTCGAGATCCTCGGCAATGTCGTTAGCGCCGTAGCAGAGGGTATAGGCCGCCTTGAGGAGATGGGTCTTTCCGGTGCTGTTCTCCCCTATGAACACGTTGACCTTTGGGGAGAAATCTATGTCTATGCTCTCGAAATTGGTGAAATTCCTGAGGCTTAATGACTTTATCACGGCTGAAATCCCTCCACGTGTATTATCGACTCGGAGTAAAGGACGGCCTTCCCCGCCAGCTTTACCCGGGAGCCCGATACCCTTCCGTACAGAATGCCGCCTCGTCTGGACGCCTGATAGGCCACCAGCTGCGATTTTCCGGTTAACCTCGCCCAATAGGGCAGTATGTGACAGTGTCCTGAGCCGCAGACAGGGTCCTCCGGCACGTTCAGCTTTGGGGCGAAGGAGCGGGACACGCAGTCGTAGTCGGTCCCTTGGGCCGTGACGTGAAGGAGGAGCCCATCTAAGTTTAGCAACTTGTCCATGTCGGGTGTGAGATCCCTGACCGCCGCTTCGGAGTCCAACACACAGAGCAAATCCCGACCCATATAGGCCTCTTTCGGCATAACCCCTATGGCATCGGCCATCTGATCCGTGACAGCAACCGGCTTGAGATCGTAGGCTGGGAAATCCATCTCGAACAGTTCTCCTTTTTTCTCTACAATCAAGGTGCCGCTCAACGTCTCGAAGTCGATGGCTGAAGGCTCCGGTCTAACGTAGCGGGATATTACGTAGGCGGTGGCTAAGGTGGCGTGACCGCACAGGTCTATCTCTCCTCCAGGGGTAAACCATCTAAGCCGAAAGCCCTCTCCCTCCGGTACAGCGAAGGCCGTCTCGGATAGATTGTTCTCCCGGGTGATACCCATCATGAGCTCCTCCGATAACCATCGCTCCATAACGCATACTGCGGCGGGATTACCTCCGAAAACCCTGTCCGTAAAGGCGTCAACTACGTACTGTCTCATGGGATGCTCCTTTCCTGGGCTTAAGTTCTGTATGGTCTAATATACCCCTG
>CAYNAN010000075.1:0-11477 GCA_964395085.1 uncultured Synergistaceae bacterium | reverse complement strand
GATCTCGTCTGGACAGCTGAACAATATAGCGCCGACACTTGAGTCCTTTTCCCCTTCTGGGTATAATCCTCCTTGCGACACAGAATAAAAAGGAGGAATAGTCATGATAAAAAGAATATCGATTTTTACCCTGACCCTTACGGTGCTCATATCGTCCATGTCAGGGGCCTTCGCAGATGAGGGCAAGCTGAACATGTACGTGGCCTACGGCAAGCCCGAGCTTATAGCCTCGGAGTTTGAGAAGGCCACGGGCATCAAGGTAGAGTTCCTGCCTATGTCGTCCGGCGAGGTCCTGACCAGGCTGAAGGCGGAGAGCGCCAACCCAAGGACGGACATCTGGCTTGGCGGTGGCTCCGACGCCTTCATCCAGGCCAAGGCCGATGGCCTGATAGTCCCCTATCTCTCCCCTAACTCCGAGAGGGTAAACCAGGCTTTCAGGGATCCCGAGGGCTACTGGACCGCCGTGTCCCTGGTCGTGGTCGGCCTTCTGGTCAACACCGACAGGGCTCAGTCCAAGGGGCTTGCTGTCCCCTCCAAGTGGGAGGACCTGGCGGATGGCGCCTTTAAAGACGAGATCATCGCCTCCAATCCCAGGACCTCCGGCACCGCCTACACCACCGTCTCGGGCATACTACAGCTTTTCGGTGAAAAAGAGGGCTGGAGCTATCTGGACAGGCTCTACGGAAACATCCCCTTCCTGGAGAAAAGCGGAAGCACCCCCGGAACCAAGACGGTCCAGGGCGAGTTCACCGTGGGTCTTGTCCCCGATCCTCACAGCATAAAGATGAACAACCCCGACGCTCCGGTGGTCACGGTGTTCCCCGAGGACGGAGTGCTGGCTTGGCCCTCCCCTGTGGCCATAGTCGCCGGTACAAAAAACATGGAGGGGGCGAAAAAGTTCGTGGACTGGGCGCTATCCCCGGAGGGACAGAAAATCCTCATGGAGGCGACCCCCAGGGTCCCTGCCACCGATATCGAGCCGTCCTCCGGAGTCCCCAGCCTGAAGGACCTGAACCTGGTCCCCTACGATCACCTGAAGTGGGGACAGGCCAGGGAGTCGGTTCTCGAGGAGTTCGGAAGCCGCTATCCTCACCTGAACTGATCGTCCAGGTGGTATGACCTATTACTCAAGGAGGAACGCCGTGTTACTTCCCACGGCGTTCTTGGCTTTTTTGCTGCTCTTCGTCCTTTATCCGTCGGTCATGGTCCTCATGAGGAGCTTTTCCCATAAAGGAAGCCTGGGGTTGGGCAACATGGTGGCTTTTTTCGCTAAACCCCACATGGTAAGGATACTGTGGCAGAGCGGAGCGGTTGCGGCCTTCGTCGCAGTGGCATCGACCCTGATGGGGAGCTGTCTCGCACTGGTCTCCTTCAAGACCTCCATGGCCTTTAAGGGTTTTTTCAGGACCGCTGCTGTGGTCCCTCTTGTCATACCGGGGTTCGTCGCCTCTTTATCCTATATCTTCCTGTTCGGTCGAAACGGCCTAATAACCTACAAGCTCCTTGGGCTGAACCTGTCCATATATGGCTGGCACAGCGTGGTACTGGTCCAGATAATGAACCTGACCACCACCGCCTTTTTGATAATGTCCGCGGCCATCCTGTCCATCGACGATCAGGCGGAGGACGCCGCCAGGACCTTAGGGGCCTCGGAGTGGGAGGTCTTCAGCACCGTGACCCTGCCCCTCCTCAGGCCAGGAGTGCTGGCCTCCATGGTGCTGGTGTTCATGAAGTCCATGGCCGATTTCAGCACGCCCCTGTTCCTAGGCGGTCGATTCACCAACCTGGCCGCCGCCTCCTATTCGCAGCTGATAGGCTCCTATAACCTGGAGATGGCCGCCACTATGAACGTCCTGCTCCTTTTGGTGTGTCTGGTGGCCTTTTGGATCTTTAATAAGGTCAAAGGATCAGGAGAGGGTTTTCGTCGCTCCGTGGGCGGACGTAGAAAGGATATCCAGTTTCCTTCTGCCGTAGCCGCAACCATGTGGTCCCTTTCCATGGCCTTCTCCACCCTGGTCTATATGCTTCTTCTGTCGGTCTTTCTGGCGGCCTTTACCAAGCATCTAGGAGCTAACTTCGGCCTGACCTTGGCCCACTTTCAGGAGGGGTTCCAGAGGGGACTTAAAGGAATGGTGAACACCTTTCTCTTCGCCTCCGCCACCGCCGCCGTTACCGCCACCGCAGGGATGGCTGGGGCATGGCTCATAACCCGGTCCTGTATGGCGAGGAGGCTTCTGGACCTGCTGTCCACCGCTCCTGTGGCCGTGCCTGGGACCTTTTTCGGAGTGGCCTATATCCTGGCCTTCAACAGGCCTCCCCTGCTTCTCGCTGGGACCTGGACATTGGTCCTGATCCTCTCGGTGGTAAGGGAGCTGCCCCTGGGTATAAGGTCCGGCGTCAGCGTCCTGGAGCAGCAGGACCGATCCGTCGAGGACGCCGCCTCGACCTTAGGGGACTCCGCCGTCGGCACATTTTTCAGGGTGACCTTGCCTTCGGTGAGGCCCGCCATGGTTGTTACGGCCCTCCATTCCTTCGTGGCGTCGGTCCAGGCCGTTGGGGCTTTGATATTCATAGTCTCCCCGGGCACGAAACTGCTGTCCATCGACGTGTTCGAGGCGGTGTACAAGGGACAGATAGGGCCAGCGGCCGCCATGTCGGTGGTGATGATAGCCCTGTCACTGGTCGGTATCGCCGGGATAACGGCCATATCGTCAAAGAGCAAAGGAGGTGGACCATCTTGGGGAGAGAGCCTACGAAGGGCGGCCTAGAGGGCCTTCGTCTGGAGAGGGTCAGCAAGAGTTACGGTGAAACCCCGGTTCTGGAGGACTTCAGCCTCGAGGTTCCCGTGGGGCAGGTATGCTGTCTCCTCGGGCCGTCGGGATGCGGAAAGACCACCGCCCTCAGGATAACCACCGGCCTGCTGGAGCCCGATCATGGTGGGATATTTCTGGGAGGAAGGGATATATCCCCTCTGCCGCCGGGCCGGAGAAACATAGGAATGGTATTCCAGAACTACGCCCTTTTCCCTCATTTGGACGTGGCGGAGAACGTCGCCTACGGCCTGAGACGGAGGAAGCTGAGGGAGTCGGAGATAGACAAAAAGGTGTCCACCATGCTGGAGCTGGTCAGGCTGGAGGGCTACGGCGGCAGGAAGGTCTCGGAGATATCCGGTGGGCAGCAGCAGAGGGTGGCCCTGGCCAGGGCTTTGGTGGTGGAGCCGGAGCTGCTCCTTCTGGACGAACCCCTGTCCAACCTGGACGCTAGGCTCAGGTCGGATCTGAGGGAGGACCTTAGGTCGGTGTTGGAGCGGCTGGGGGTCACCACGGTGTTCGTGACCCACGACCAGGAGGAGGCCATGGGCATAGCCGACCGTATAGTGGTGATGAACGGCGGCAGGATAGAGCAGCAGGGATCGCCGGAGGAACTGTACAGGAGGCCCGCAACACCCTTCGTGGCTGACTTTCTGGGCAGGGTAAACAGGGTGGTACTGCCGGATCTGGGGGAGGTCTCGTTGAGGCCCGAGGCAATAAAGCTGGTCCCGTCCGGGGAGGGTGTCCTTTTAGGCAGGGTGTCGAAGAGGACCTTCATGGGCCCCTCGGTTCGCTATTCCGTCGTCCTGGAGTCAGGGGAAGCCTTGACCGTGGAGGCCGCTGGCGATGGGCCCGGTATAGGTGAGCCTGTTGGGCTGTCCTTTCCCCCTGAATCGATATTGACCTTTTAAGCAGAGCCGTCGGGGAATCCCGACGGCTCTGCTTGCTTCACATATCCTGAGGCCTCTTGGCCATGGTGGCGTAGATGGACACCGATACGACGATTATCAGGCCGTGGACTAGCCTGGTCCAAAATCCCGCAAGGCCGGCGCTGACTATCCCCGCCTCTATTATCCCTATTATTATAGCTCCTATGAGGGTTCCGTAGATGGTTCCCTCCCCTCCGTAGGCCGACGTCCCTCCCACGAAGACCGAGGCGAACACCAGCAGCATATAGCCCTCACCCTGGGTAGGCCACCAGTTGGCCAGCTCCAGCGTCGCCAGGACCCCGGCGAAGGCGGAGAGGATCCCCATAAGGATAAAGGCCTTTATCCTTACCTTCGGCACCGGTATGCCCATCATGGCGGCGGTCTTTCGGTTGTCCCCTATGAAAAGCAGCGAGTCTCCAAAAGGGTGGCGGTTCAACAGCAGGGCCAGCCCCAGAGCGATAGCCAGACACCAGAGGGACTGTGCCGGAATCTCTCCCGCAATTCGGCCCACGAACAGACCGTAGATATCGGTGCCCCTGACCGACGCCAGGCTCAGGGCTATTCCGTCGGACAAAAGGAGTATGAGCCCTCGCCAGAAAAACTGGGTCCCTATGGTGGCTATTATCGAGGGGACCCCTATCCTCACAACTATGAGGCCGTTTATCCATCCCATTATGGCCCCCGATGCTATTGCCAGAACGAAGGATACAGCCCCGGACCCTGTGGCTAAAAAGGCCTCGGCGAAGACGTAGGCCGCGGCGGCGCATACCGAGGGGAAGCTCAGGTCCATCTCCCCGACGACCACCAGCAGGGTCATCCCCAGGGCCAAAATTGCGGTCACCGGTATGGTGGACAGAAAGGACCGGTATATCCTGGGGTTCAGGAAGGTCCTGGGGCTTGCGATGGCGAACAGGACTAAAAGACCGATAAGGCCCAAGGTTACCAGTATGCCCCTTCTATGGGACTCCCACAGACGTCTCATGGTTTAACCTCTCCGTTAAGGCCGATCATCTTAGCCATCAGCTCCTCCGGGGTTATGTCGCTTTTTTTGTAGTTCCCCACCGTCGCCCCCCTGTCCATGATGACGAACCTGTCGGCCACCTTGTAGACGTGTCCCAGGTCGTGGCTGATGACGATGCAGGACCGTCCGTCCTCCCTGATGGACCCTATGAACGACAGGACTTTCTCCACCTCGCTCAGGGCCAGGGCTGTGGTGGGCTCGTCCAGAACTATTATGTCCGCTCCGAAGTGCATGGCCCTGCCTATGGCCAGGCCCTGTCTCTCGCCGCCAGATAAGGTCTCGACGCTGGCGTCCGGGCTGAGTCCGGCCCCTCTGAGGCCCAGCACCGACGAGAGGAGCTCCATGGTCTCCATCTTCTCCCTATTAACGTCTATGAGCCCCCAGCGGTTCAGCCTGTGTCTGCCTATGAAGACGTTTCTCCAAAGGGGCTGTCTCTCACCTAGAGACCTCTCCTGATAGACGGTCTCGACCCCTAGGGATCTTGCGACGGTAACGTCGTAGGCTTTAAAGTCTATCTCCCTGCCCTTTACCGTCATAGAGCCCCTATCTGCGCTGTGAAACCCCGAAAGTATCTTTATGAGCGTCGATTTTCCCGCTCCGTTGTCCCCTAAGAGGGCGACGACCTCCCCTGGGTTCAGCTGAAAGTCCACCTGTCTAAGGGCTTCCACCGAACCAAAGGACTTGCCGATGCCCTTCATCTCCACCATCGCCTCCAAAATTCCACCTCCACATAAAGGTTCAGGGGACGGAAAGGTCCGTCCCCTGTCAGTTTACCCTATTTTGCGTCCTATCTTATCCCCTGGGCGGCCAGAGGGGCTATTTTGTCCACGTTCTCCGCCGAGACGAAGCCGCCGCCGGTGTCAACCACCAGGCCGCCGAAGCCGTACTTCTTGGTCTGGACCACCTGGAGCACCGAAAGGTACCCCAGGAGATAGGGCTGATGCTCCGACACCAAGGTGAGGTAGCCTTCCTCTATTGCCGATGCCGTGGCCGGAGAGAGGCTGAAGCCCGCCGTGAAGATCTCCCCCGGCTTGACCCCTGCGGCCCTGAGATAGTTGCCGACCTGGGAGGTCAGTGCGCCGTGGTCCATTATCATCAGCTTACAGTCGGGGTTGCTGGAGAGGTAGCCGGTGATGATGGGGGTCCCGAGGGCTGTGTCTTTGTCAACCTCAGGAGAGATCTCCAGATAGTCCACCTTGAGCCCTGCGTCCTCTAAGGTCTTTATGATGGCCCTCGCCCTTCTGCCACGGTTTTCCAGCCTTTTCAGTCCCCACACGAAGGCTCGATCTCCTTTTTTGAAGTCCCCTCTACGGAGGACTTCCTTTGCCAGGTCCTCCCCCTGCTTCCATCCGTCGGGACCGATGTAGCCGAATCCCTTGGACTGGAACATAGGCTGAAGCCTGGGTAGCTCGGTGTCTATGGCTGTGACCACGATACCTCTGTCGATAGCCTCCTTGACGAGGGGCTCGTAGGCGTCGTCGCCGGGGGAGCCGTAGATTACCATGCCGTCGGGGTTCATCGCCAGGCCGTTTTTGAAGTTCTCTATCATCTTCTCCGGGCTCCAGTCGGAGTAGACCAAGGTCAGCTCACAGCCCAAATCGGTGGCGGCCTGCTTGGCTCCGTTGGCCACTATGGTGTTGTAGGGGCCTCCCACCGGACCGCCGCTGTCGAACCAGACCTTCATGCCCTCTCCGCTTGATCCCTGTGCCATGGCGGATCCTGCCAACAAGGCACATGCCGCCAGGCTTGCCGCTATAACGGACAGTTTCTTCATGTTCTAACTCGCTCCTCTCTTGCCCTTTGGGGCTTTTTTTTAGATCATCTCCAGGAAAGCGCTGATCCTGGTGGATATCTGTCCTACGTCGCTCTTTGAGTAGTCCGTCTCTATGGAGAGGTATGGTCGTTCTGTGGACCTGACCAGCTCCCTCACCTCGTAGGTCTCCACTGCGTAGGTGTGGCAGGCCTGGAGGACCACCTCCACCACCCCGTCGACCTTATATTCCTCCATCAGGGCCCTCAGGTTGTCCATCCTGGACTTGTTTGGGGTCATGACGGAACAGCCGATGTTCAGGTATTTGTCCGTCAGGGCCTCCATAGGAGGGCGGTCCTCGTCCACAAGGAATCCCTGTTCCTTGACCCCACCGCAGTTCTCGTAGCAGACCACTACCCCTCCGGAGTCCTCTATGGCATGTATGACCTTCTGGGCTCCACCTAGGGGGCAGCCGGTGATGAGGATCCTAGGGGCCTTGCCGTCGACCCTTCTCTCGCCCTGATCGTAGGCACCCTTTATCTCCGAGACCACCTTCTCAAGCCACGGGACAAGCTCCTCTTTGTGGAAGTGGAACTCGCAGTACTCGGAGATCATGTACTGCTCCCTGCCGGTTATGGCCGGTGGGTCCATCCTGGAGAGCTCCCACAGAGAACGAAGGGCCCTTCTCTCCCTGTTTCTAAGCTCTATCCGCCTGGAGATCTCCTGGTTTGTGATCTTAACCGAGAAGGTATCCTCCAGCCTGGACCTCAGCCTATCTAGCTCTGTCCTCCACATATCCCTGGCTCCCTCTCCCTGGGCGGTCTGAGGCAGCATCATGAGATGGACGGGCTTTAGCCTCTCCATTAGCTCGTACATCTTCTTCTTGCCGTCGCAGGTGCTCTCAGCTATGACCATATCACAGAAGTGGAAATAGGGACACTTGTCGGTGAGGGCGTAGCCGTAGCTGGATTTTATGAGAGGACAGAGGTTTCTCGGAAGATGTTCCTCCGCGGCGGCGATAGGCTCCTCTCCTCTGGCGCAGAGGGTCGCAGGTATGGCCCCTGCTGCGGTTATTATCTCCCAAGGGGCGAAGGTGCAGTAGGTCCCCACTACCGGCTTGCCCTCTTCCTTCCACTCCTTCACCTGGAGGACGCCGTCTTTCAGGTGGGCCTCAACTTCCGCCATGATGCTATCGATCCTGGACATAAAAATTCCCCCTCTAATATTCTTTTAGAGCATGGGGATTATATCATATCGTGAGATATCAGTGCCGCTCCCAGTGCTCCGGCGAACTGAGATTGTGGATATGTCTTCACTTCCTGTCCCGTGTGGGAGCGGATCATGGACACCAAAGAGGAGCATCGGGATACCCCTCCTGTGAAGGCCAGACCTGGGGTGACGCCGATTCGGGCCAGCATTGAGGAGGCCCTTACCGCCACCGAGTCCAACAGACCAAGGGCGACCGCCTCTTTACGGACACCTTTAGCCAGATGGCTGACTACCTCCGATTCGGCGAAGACGGTGCACATGCTGGATATGCTCTGGATGTCCCCTTCGATCGGGATGGATCCCAGCTCCTCTATGGAGTACTCCAGCAGGTTTGCCATGACCTGGAGAAATCGGCCTGTGCCTGCGGCACACTTGTCGTTCATCATGAAGTCCACCACGTTTCCGCTCTGGTCCAGCCTGATGACCTTGCTGTCCTGGCCGCCTATGTCTAAAATAGTGCGGATCCGGTTGTCTAGAAAATAGGCTCCCTTAGCGTGGCAGGTTATCTCGGTGACCGATTTTTCCGCTATGGTCAGGCTCTTCCTGCCGTACCCTGTGGCTACGATTGGCCCTATCTGTGATTTTGTGATATTGTTTTTCTCAAGTAGATATTCCACTGACTTTCGTCCAGCCTCAGCTGGGTTCCATCCTGTGGGCTCAAGGTGGCTGTCAACTACCTTACCGTCGAAAAACACCGTCTTAGTGCCCACCGATCCCATATCTATGCCGATTGCTATCATGCAAAAACACTCCTCAAAGGAATAGTCTTGATTTGTTTTTTATGTCGATGTTTCAGATGGATAGTATAGACTCCCGAATTATGCGGGTCAACCGGTTCATGACTTGGAAAGAATAGCCTGATATACTGTAGGTGCAAACTGGAGAGTTGGGAAGGAGGAATAACGTGGCCAAGATAATGGTTGTAGACGACGCCGCTTTTATGAGGATGATGTTGTCGAACATGTTAACCAAAATGGGACACGAGATCGTCGCCGAGGCGGATAACGGAAAAACAGCGGTGGAGATCTACGAGAAGAACAGGCCCGATGTCGTCACGATGGACATAACCATGCCTCATATGAACGGCATCGAGGCTGTCAAGGGCATCCTGGCCAAGGATCCCGGGGCAAAGATAGTCATGGTTAGCGCCATGGGACAGAAGGAAATGGTCATAGAGGCGGTAAAGGCAGGGGCCAAGGACTTTATCGTCAAGCCCTTCAAGGAGGACGCGGTGTGGGGCGCTTTGGAGAGGGTCCTAAAAGGTTAAAAAAAACGGTAGCGCCACCTCTTACAGGGTGGAAGCTACCGTTTTTTTAGACCGGCTCAGCGCCATCTCATCTCGGGACGGATAAAGCCGTATATGCAGTGATCCTCCCCTGTCCTGATGGCCCAGTTTCTGTTGCCGTAATCGAAGTGCCACCACTCTTTAGGGTAGTTGGAGAAACCCTCGCTCTCCATGACGCTCAGCAACAGTCTCCTGTTGCCCCTTATCTCCTCTTCCTCCTGTGACAGAGATCCATCTCTCTCCAGGAGCCCTTCGTAGTGGTCGGTGTAGGACCTCTCGGAGGTCTCGTCGAATCCCGACCCCATAGGGAGGATCCGTCCTTTATCGTCCGCCAAGGTCAGGTCCACCGATCCACCGGTGCAGTGTCCCGACACTCGCTCCGGTTCCACGGAAGGATAGGCCACGAATATCCTGGCCCTTCGTTCCACCTCCTCTGTCGAAAGGTCCGGGTGATCCCTGGATATCTCGTCGCTGATGGTCCTGAATAGCTCTCCCTGTAGCTCCGGCGACCTCCAGCAGTCCAGCAGGACGAATTTCCATCCCTTGGGAAGCCTATCCGCCGCCTTTACCAGTCGATCGTAGACCTCCAATCGTAGGAAGGACTCGGGCACGCTGCCCTTTAGCCCCTGTATGAAGTACTGAGGCCTGGACAGTATCCTCTCTGGGTAGAGGCTGGCCGACACCAGGGGTTCCCCTCTTTCGATCAGGGGCGGTATCTTGGTCGTCATTTTTTCACTCCCATCCCTAAAGCCCCAGCATTTTGGGCAGGGTGACCGTTATCGCCGGGAAGGAGATTATGGCCAGCAGGACCGTCATGGCCACCGCTATAAATGGCCATATCTCCCTGAAAAGGTCCCCCAGAGGGACCTTTCCCACCGCAGCCACTATATAGTTGCAGGCCCCTACGGGAGGGGTTATCAGGGCTATGGTAACGTTCAGGGTCATCACTATGCCGAAATGGAAGGGGTCTATTCCCGCTCTCACCGCCAGAGGGGCGAAGATAGGCGTCAGCAAGGTAAGCACCGCCACCTCCTCCATGAACATCCCTATGACGAATATTATGGAGCTGAGCACTATCATCAGGAGCCAGGGGTGTTCCAGCAATCCCATCCCTATTATGACGGAGGCGAATTTCTGTGTGACCCTCTCCCATTTGAGGAACCACCCTACCACAGTAGCGGCTCCCATTATCATGAAGATCGCGCTGGTTAGCCTGACTGTCTCGTAGATAGATTCCTTAAGGCCCGACCAGGTCAGCTCCCTGGTTATCCCTATTCCCGCCAGCAGACAGTAGACCACCGCCAGGGCCCCTGACTCGGTCGGTGTCACCACCCCGGTCACTATCCCACCGACTATTATAAAGGGGGCGACTAAGGCCGCCACCGACCGCCTCAGTATGGCCTTAGCCCTGGCTCTCACCGCCGCGGTGTCGGTCATGGGGACCTTGTACCGCTTGGAGAAAAACCAGTTCATGGCCATAAAGGCCAGCCCCAGTACCAATCCCGGTACCACTCCGGCGGCGAACAGCCCTCCGATGGACGTGTTGGTCATGGCGGCGTAGATTATCATGAATATGCTTGGCGGTATTATAGGTCCTATCAGCGAGCTCCCGGCGGTCAGGCCGGCGGCGTAGGCCCTTGGGAACCCCTCTTTCTCCATGGCAGGTATTAGAATTGAACCTAAGGCCGAGGCGTCCGCCGCCGCTGAGCCGTTTACCCCCGCCAATATTATCCCTCCTACCACGTTGACGTATCCCAGCCCTCCTCGGACCGATCCCACCAGAAGGCGACTGAAGTCGATCAGTCGGTCGGTCAGCCCCGAGCGGTTCATGAGGCTCCCTGCCAGGATGAAGAAGGGAATTGCCATCAGGGAGAACACGTCCATGCCCCCGAAGAACTGCTGCGGAATGGCCCTGAGTAGGGTCAGATTTCCCGTGCTCAATATTCCCAGAAATCCCGTGAAGAGCAGCGAGGCGTAGAGCGGCACTCCCAGCGCCATCTGGACGAAGAAACCTCCCAGGATAAGTAATCCGGTCATGGCTTATCACCTCCGTCGGAGTGGCGGTGCAGCTCCTGAAGGAGAAGCTGCACCAACAACATAGACATGCCGATAGGGACCGCCATGAGTGGGATTGCCTTGGGGATGCCGAGAGCCATCGTCTTCATGGTCCAGGTTCCTGCGACGTTTTTGCTGCCTAGCCAGATAAGCAGGACCAGCACAACCGCCTGTACCCCTATTCTGACCACATAGGACACCTTTTTCAGCCACCTTGGAAAACGTGGTGTGAGAAAGTCTATGGACATATGGTCGCCTTTAGCCTGAGCTCCAGCGGCCCCAAGCATCACAAGCCAGACCAGAGAGTATCGAGCGACCTCCTCGGTCCATATGATCGAGCTTTTCATGACGTAACGGA
>CAYNAN010000074.1:0-11568 GCA_964395085.1 uncultured Synergistaceae bacterium | reverse complement strand
TACAGTCGCCTAAGCCGTCACAGTAACTATCGCTGACCAACTGAGCCTTGCCACCCACCATTGCTATAGCTCCCTCGTGACAAGCCTCGGCACACAGGCCGCAACCATCGCACTTATCCCTGTCTATGGTGATTATCCTGCGAACTACCTTTGCTTCCATCCCCCTGATCCCTCCCAATTACCCTTTATTTTCTAGCCCGGCCAGATTCCCTAGAGTCATGGATTTAAGGTGTTCCGTGAAATCCCTGTAGACTTTTTCGGGAAAATCGCCGAACATACACCCTCCGAAAGGACATCTCTCCAGTCCCAGTACGCACCTTTGAGGTTTTACGTCTCCCTCTATGGCCGTATAGACCTGAAAAAGGGAGATATTAGATGGGGCATCCTTCAGCTCAAAACCGCCGGAAGGACCTCGAACGGAGGAAACAAGGCCAGCCCGAACCAATCGCTGAAAGACCTTGGCCATATGGGCCTCCGATACCCTAACGACCTCGGCCATCTCCCTTATCCTCATGCGCTTACCCGAAACAGCCAGGACACCCATTCCGTGAAGGGCCAGAGAGACCGCCTCCGAAACCTGGAATATGCCGCTCATGATATTTCCCCCCTTGCATTTCAAGAAAAAGAATACCCGAATACCTGAATATGCGCAAGGGCAAGATACCGACGTAAAAAAACATGAGTATGGGGGAAAAGATTCCCGTCCAGTATCGTTAAGAGACGGAGGCACCCCCTGGGGACGCCTCCGTCTCTTTTGGATCTACCTTTTTTCCAGTTGGAAGCGAATAGCGGTCCTTTCCTCTCCCTCAATGTCTATCTTAGCGAAGGCCGGAACACAGATAAGGTCAATTCCGTTTGGAGCCACGTATCCTCTGGCTATCGCGATGGATTTTACCGCCTGATTCACCGCTCCAGCCCCTACCGCCTGACACTCGACGGCCCCGCTGTCCCTGATCACAGCGGCTATGGCTCCAGCCACCAGCTTAGGTTGAGAAACTGAGGATATTTTCAAGATTTCCATAAAGTATTCCGACCTCCCTCTGATTGGACGTTGTGGTGGGACAAAAACCATGTCGTTAATAAAAGCTGAATTACCATCAGTATAGACCAATCAGCGCTACCATTGCAACAGGGGAAACAGGTCACTATTTAAGGGGAATCGAGTTTAACTCCTTTTGGGACTGATACGCTAGGGAGAGGGAGTTATACTCCCTCTGTATCCTGGCCACCCTCTCCTCTGCCGTAGCACGGTCGGACAGAGAGGGGATCATCTCCAAAAGAGGATGAGCCCTGTAGAAGGAGTTTTCCCTTGACGGGGCGTCGCAGTAAAAGACCTCCTTGAGCATCTTTATGTCGTGTGGTATGGCGAAGGAGTCCTTGGTATCCTCGTAGCTGAACAGGAAGTAGAACTCCGGAAAACCAGCCCAGGCTATTGAGGAAAGGCACATCGAACAGGGCTCGTGGGTCGACAGGAACAAGCAGTCCGACGGATCGGGCCGGCTCTCCATCCGATAGAACTCCTTTATCGTGTAGACCTCTCCGTGCCAAAGAGGACACTCCAGCTCGTGATTGGTCCCAGCCAGAACCAGGGAGAGGTCTTTTTTAAGGAGCACCGCTGCCCCAAACACCTTGTGCCCCTCGGCAACCCCCTGTCTCGTAAGGGGGACTATATCGTTTTCTATAACGTCCAACATACGGTTAAAGACGAAATCCGAGTTCATCGTCATACCTCCTATGTTCCCTGTCCAAGCTCTATCACGAACCTGGCGACAAGGTTGCCCGTAACGTTTTTCCTGTACTCCTCCGAAGTTCTTGGGTGTACCCCATCCCTGGCCGCCTCTCGCACCGCCTCCACAAGGGATTCGGTGACGTGTTTTCCCTCGACCAGCTCGGACACGCCGCTCAGGACGGTGGGAAGGACCGCCATGGTCCCTGCCACAGCTATAAAATCCCTTAAAACCCCCTTCTCCATCCTGGCGGAGCAGGCCACGTTGACCCTGGCTATAGTGAGGGATTTTCTGGAGCCTCTTTTGTAAAACGCCTGAACCGTCCCATTCTTGGGGATAGGGACCTTAACCGCCTCAAGAAGCTCTCCAGGCTCCATAGCGGTCTTGCGATAGCCACGGAAAAAATCCTTCATCGGAACCTCCCTACGCCCCGACACGCTCCTGAATATAGCCGACGCCCCGAGCATCAACAGGACCGGCGGCATATCCGCGGCGGGAGATGCGGTCATGAGGTTTCCACCTATGGTGGCTTTATTCTTTATGGCTATGGCGGCTGACTGATCGGCGGCCGCTCTAAGAGATGGAAGATAACGGCCTATTATGGGATCCTCCGCTATCCTCTGGGTCGTGACGCCACTGCCTATGAATATGAAGCCGTCAAGTTCCTCAACCCTCTTCAGCTTGCATATGTGGGTCAGATCCATAACCCTATCCGGGACGGGGGCCCCTTTCTTGAGGTCGGGATAGAGGTCGGTGGCTCCCGCGATCAGCCGGATATCTCTGTGCATATCCAAAGCTGCGCAGGCTTCCTCCAGGTCGTAAGGCAGGAACACTCGGTCCTTTTCGTCCTTCGACAGAAGAGCTGGGACCTCTGGCCTGGACATCTCCTGGTCCGCAAGGTCCGCCGAGGCAATCCTACCGTAGCCCTCTTGGGCCGCCCTGGATACCGCCTTTATTATCTTTTCATAGCCTGTGCAACGACATAGGTTTCCGGCCAGTCCCTCTTTTATATCATCTCGGGACGGGGCAGGGTTCCTGGCCAAAAGCGCCCTGGCGGCCAAGACCATACCGGGAGTACAGAAACCGCACTGCACCGCTCCCTCCTCGACGAAGGCCCTCTGAAGGGCGTCGGTCTCCCCGGCCAAGCCCTCAACCGTTACCACCCTGCTGCCGTGAAGCTCAATAGCTGGGACCATACAGCTGTTGACCAACCTACCGTCCAGGATCACGGCGCAGGCGCCGCACTCTCCTTCGCCGCACCCTTCCTTGGCCCCAGTCAATCCCCTGTAGCTGCGAAGCAAATCGAGAAGACGATCCAGAGGTTTTACCTCCATACTCTGAAGTTCACCGTTGATGTAAAGCTCTATTTTCATCTACTCTCCCCCTTAGAGGTCAACATTGCGGTGATCCTCTCAGGGGTCACCGGGATCTCGGTCGGGAAAACGCCAAGAGCGTTTCCTATGGCCTGGGCCAGAGCTGAGGCCCCTCCGTCGTGGGGAAGTTCCCCCAGTCCCTTTGCTCCGTAGGGGCCATGTCTGTAAGGGACCTCCATGAACTCAACGTGAAAATCAGGCGTATCCATGGTGGTCGGTATCAGGTACTTGCTGAGACTTCCTGCGTCTATCCTGTCCCCCTTGACAACCATATCCTCAAGCCATCCGTAGCCCAGGGCCTGGAGCGAGCCACCCTCGTACTGTCCCTCCGCCAGGATCGGGTTTATAACGGTCCCTATCTCGACAACGGCGTACAGTTTTTTTGGCACAACCTCAAGGGTATCCCTGTCCACCTCTACCTCTACGACGTCACAGGCCCAGGAATAAGAGGGATATGCGTCTCCGGTATTGGTATCGTCGTCCCATCTGTTCCCTGCGGATTCGTACTTACCCCACCCAACGAGCTCCCCCTCTTCGTTGGCGTAACGATGGGCCGCCTCAAGGAAGGATATACAGTGAGCTCCACCGCAGAACTTCCCATCCTCGAACTTGACGGAAACTCCCAAAACTCTGGTCAGAAAATCTCCGACTTTTCTCGCCATCTCCTCCGCTGACCTGGTCAGGATAGCACCGACTATGACCGTCGTCCTGGACGCCACGGTTGGACCGCTGTTGGATATCATCGAGGTATCGGGAGCCAGGTAATCGACCTTGGCCAGGGAGAGGCCGAGCCCCTCCGCGACGATCTGGGGCAACACTGTAGCGGCACCCTGTCCCATCTCGGTGCTGCTTATCCTTATCTCTACCCTACCGCCTTCAGGGGTATCTCCAGGCACGAAGACGACCTTAGTGAGACCGTCTATGTGGTCCTCGCCCGATCCGGTGAAGGCTCCGCCGTGTAGAAAAAGGGACATGCCGATTCCCTTGAGGATCTTGCCGCCCTTGGCGTTATGGACCTTAAACTCCTCCAGTTTTTTAGCGTAATCGGATATCTTGACCGCTCTCTTCATAACATCTTCGGCTGCCACCTGGTCCATTACCTGTCCACAAGGGAGAACATCTCCCACCTCCAGCAGGTTGACCTCTCTGACCGAGACTGGGTCCATACCAAGCTTCTCCGCTGCGAGGTCCATGTGCCGCTCCAAAGCAAACATCGACTGAGGAACCCCAAATCCCCTGTAGGCCCCGCTGGGCGGCAGGTTTGTTGCGACGGCGCGGCCCAGGACCCTCACGTTGGGAACCCTGTAGCAACCGGTGGCATGTAGGACTCCCCTTTGAAGGACAACCACGCTGAGCGTGGTTGTGGCTCCTCCGTTAAGGATGAAGTCCACGTCCATAGCGGTGATGGTCCCATCCTTTTTGTGCCCCGACTTGATCCTCGTCACCGAGGGATGCCTCTTGGAAGTTGCAGCTAAGTCCTCGTGGCGGTCGAATATCATCTTGACCGTTTTACCGGAAGCCAGAGCCATTATCGCAACGTGAAGCGCTACCAAGGAAGGATAGAACTCCTTTCCTCCGAAAGCCCCTCCGGTCGTGGACTGCTTTATCGTGACCTTATCTGGGTCGAAGCCAAGGCCCTTAACCACCGAGTTATGGACGTAAAAGGGACACTGGCATGAAATTGTTATCTCGACCGAGTCGCTGTCAGCTCCGGGCACGGCAAAGGCTCCCTGCGGTTCCAGGTAGACCTGTTCCTGGTGTTGGGTCGTGTAGACCTGTTCCAGTATCATGTCCGCCTCGGCGAAGCCTTTTTCCAGATCCCCCCTGCCTATGTCGAAGGATTTTATGACGTTGTCCTCTCCCCATACCAGTCTATCGGCCTTCAGGGCATCGTGTACGTCGATAACCGGATCACCATCCGGCTCTATCACTGGATGAAGGGCGGCGATAGCGTCCTTAAGGGTGTTTCTGTCCGGAGCAGCGACCAGGGCAATAGGCTCAGTGACGTAGGAGACCCTCCCGGCCGCCAGAATGGGACAGTCGTCCCTGACGGACGCCACAAAATTGGGGCCGGGTAGATCCGACGCCGTGATAACCGTGACCGTCGACCAGTCGAAGGAAGGATCCCTATCTATGGACTTCAAGATACCTCTGGCGACGTCGGAGCGGAGCACCCCTCCGTACCAATATCCCTCAAGAGGCATATCGTCTATGAACTGAGCCCTTCCCGTGACCTTCTCCCAGCCGTCTTTTCTCGGCTCCGACTTACCAACTACTTTAAGCCTGTTTCCCAACTCAACTCCCCCCTTCTCCCTAGCCTACGCGTTCGGCCAGCTTGGAGGCATATAGACCTCTGATATCCTCGATAGAGCCGTATCCCTTGGCGTCCATCCAAGCGTCCATCTCCTTGGCTATATTGCCGTATATCCCTGGTCCCTTCCTTATCGCCTCGGAGCACACACCGACCAAGGAGGCTCCTGCCATGATGAACTTGACGGCGTCCTCACCGGTCCTTATGCCTCCCACACCTATGACGGGTTTATCCTGAGCCTGGGATATCTGATACACGCAGTACAGGGCGAGCCCTGTTATGGCGGGCCCGGAGAGCCAACCATGGCCATCGTCGGTCCCAAGCATGGGCCTGGGGTCGTTTACGTTGAAGTCCAGGGCAGGCCCCACTGAGTTGACCGCCACGAAGCCGTCGACGTAGTCGGACATGACCTTTGCCATCTCCGGGATATCGGGAGTTCCAGGGGAGACCTTCATCCAGACCGGACATGATACGGAGCCCTTCAGGGCATCGGCCACCTTTTTAAGCGGGTCCAGGGTTTTACCAACGTAGTGGGTGGAGAACTCTATACAGTCGGGGGCGACCTCGGAGGCGAGGGCCTTTCCCAGCTCGGACACGTCCTCTGGGCTGTAGCCTATGGAGCAGATCAGGGGAACTCCGGTCTCTTTGACCCTTTTGTAGTCCTCCAGATAGCTACGCCAAGGCCTGTCCGACCAGGTCTCGCAGTTGAGGAGGCCTTCACATGGGCCCTTAGCTATACAGGGTTTAGGATAAACGGCCGGTTCCCTGGATATGGTCTTAGTCACTATCCCTCCGACGCCCTTCTCGACGGCATCGAGCATCTGATCGAGCTTCATAACGTTAGGGCCAGCCGCCGGCAAAACCGGATTTCTGAAAGATAGATCGCCTATTCTCACCTTTAGATCAGCCATAAGAAAAGCCTCCTATTCCACTACAAAATTTTTAGGACCACCGAAAGTTCTTGCCTTCCAAGGGTTGGCGTAAAACCTGCTGTGAAACCCCTTGACCACCTCTCTCGCCTGAGCGTAAATCTCGTTCAGGTCACCCCTGGAAAAATGCCCGTCATGCCACAGGATTTCACCGTCCACAACGGTCATAAACGACTTTCCGCCTTTAGCCCCGAAGACCAGGTGTCCCAGAAGGTTCTCACGAGAGATGGGAGTCAAAGGAACGTAGTCCAACACGGCGATATCCGCGGAGGATCCCGGGGCAAATCCTCTTATGGCGGGGAAGAACTTTCTCACGTAATCGTACCGAGCGGAGAAAAAAGCCCTCTCCAGCCCCTGCCAAAGCGAGTCCGCCTGACGATCCAGCAGGAACGCGGACCGAAGCGCCGCAACCATATCGCCGGACATCCCGTCCGTCCCTATAAGGAAGTCATCTATCTCGGATCTATCCATCGAGCCGACCCTGTTGTTGGCGTTCGACTCTGGATTGGTGACGATCCCGGGCTTTTTCTCCCTTATGATCCTGTAGTCATCGCTGGACATGTGGATACAGTGGATCAGCAAAGACGACGAGGAAAGGAGGCCAAACGAGTCCAGCCGATCAACCGGCCCTTTAAAACCGTCCTCCTGACAGAAATCGTAATCGTCCCGCCCCTCACCGCAATGTACGTGAACGGCCATGTCACCGGGCTTCTCCCTGCCGATATAGGCCATGGAGCTGTCGCAAAGGGTAAAATTAGCGTGTAGCCCCAACATGCCTCGCCTTTTAGGTGACGTCCTGCTTGCCTTCCAGAACCTCAGGTTTTCCTGAAACTGGGGCTCTATCAGGTCCTTTCCCATTCGATCGGACATCTCAAGGGACAGAACCGCCTTTATGCCGACCCTATCTATTCCGTCGGAGAGGTTGTCCAGCACCCCGTCCATGAGCCCCATGGACGCGTGATGATCGAAGACGGTGGTGACGCCGTGACTCAGGGAATCCATGGCACCGCAGAGCCCCGACCAATAGACTGAGTCGGAGTCCATGGCGGCGTCCAAGGGCCACCACATATCCTGGAGCACATCCATAAACCCCTTACAGTCTCCGTGAGGGGTTATACCTGTCGCAAAATGAGAGTAAAGATGGTGGTGCATGTTGACCAGACCGGGAAGGATCAGCCGACCTCCCACGTCTATCCACCTGTCGTCTCCCCTGGGAATCTCGTCGGACGGGCCTACCGAGACCACTTTGCCGTCCTCCACCACGACGGCACCGTCCTCGAAAAAGACCTCCATCCCGTCCGCGACCACCCCGTTGCCGATAACGTATCTTCCTTCTTTCACGACTCAGCCCCCTAATCTGTCCAAACCTGAGACAGGGGGACGGCTAGACCGTCCCCCACAAAAACTGATCTAGCCTCTTTTGATTGCGGCCAAAACCTTTTCAGGCGTCAGAGGCAGATCGAACACCCTGACTCCCAGCGCGTCGAAAAGGGCGTTTGCGATGGCTGGAGCTGGCCCGTTGATACAGACCTCCGATACAGACTTAGCGCCAAAGGGCCCGGTCTCCTCGTAGGCGTCAACCAATATGGTCTTTACCTCAGGAACGTCAAGGGATCCGAAAACCTTGTAGTTTCCGAAGTCGGGGTTGGTCATTCTGCCATTTGAGTCAAACAGATACTGCTCCCTCAGGGCAAAGCCTATTCCGTTTAGGACACCGCCCTCGACCTGTCCCTCGGTCATCTTGGGGTTGAGGGCCTTTCCACAGTCCACGGCGCTGACGAACTTCAACACCTTAACATCGCCGGTCCGCCTGTCCACCTCCACCTCGGCAAACTGAGCTATAAAAGGCGGAGGAGAGACGGGAGAAGTATAGGATCCATACCCCTGCACCTGGTGCATCTTCTCCCCTGCACCATACATCGAATAGCAGCAGATAGCGCCGAAATCGGCGGATTTCTCCCTATCGTTTCTGTCCCAAACCACGCCGTTAGCCGTATCCAACCTATCCAGCGGTACGTCCAACATCATGGATGCGGCCTTTAAAATGTTCTCCCTAAAGTTCTCGGCGCAGGCCTTAACAGCACCTCCCGAGACATAGGTACCGGATGAGGCATAAGCACCGTCGTCGAAGGGGGTAACGTCGGTGTCGGACGCGATCGGAACTACCATCTCGGGGTCTATATTCAGGACCTCAGCAGCGATCTGACACATCACCGTGTCAGATCCTGTCCCTGTGTCGGTGGCCCCCATGAGGAGGTTGCAGGATCCGTCCTCGTTCAGCTTCATGTAGGCGCTTCCCATGTCTATCAATGGGATGCCCGATCCCTGCATGGAGGCAGCCATACCGACACCCCTGACCTTGTCGGGAGACGGAGAGATCCTCTTATCCCTCTTGTCGTACCAGCCTATAGCCTCAGCCCCTAAATCTATACAGCGGCTCAACTTACAGCAGTTTATGACCTGAGGGACACCGGCCTTGCCCTCTCCTATGGCCTCGAAAACAGGGGAGCCCTCTCCCTCCTTGATATGCCATTTTTTTATGTACTCCAAAACGTCCTGACCGGTCTGTCTGGCGATCATATCCACGTGCTGCATAAAGCCAAACGTGGCCTGTGTGACGCCGTATCCTCTGTAGGCCCCACCGACTGGGTTATTGGTGTAGACGGTCCTTCCAATGAACTCTACATTTTCAACCTTATTGAAAAGAGGGAGGACCTTTGATGCGGCGTTGCACAGGACCGTGAGACCGTGAGCGCCGTAGGCCCCTGAGTCCATAAGGTCGTCCATTCGCAGGGAGGTCATGGTTCCGTCTTTTTTGAAACCAGCGGTTATATGGACCCTCATGGCATGCCTGGTTCTAGCCGAGATGAAGACCTCCTCTCTGGACAGTATGAACTTGGCGGGACGTCCTGTCCTGAGGGCGAACTTGGCGGCGAGAGGCTCCATAAAGGCCTCCTGCTTTCCTCCGTAGGCTCCACCCACTCTGGGCTTTATGACGTGAATCTTCCTCAGAGGATAGTTGAGCACCTGAGCCACTATCCTCCTGACGTGGAAAGGCACGCTGGTGGACGTATAGATGATCAGCCTGCCGTTGTCGTCGAAGGTCGCAAAGGCGGAGTGAGGTTCCATCATACAGTGGTGGGCACAGTGGGTGTGGTATACCTGATCCAGGACGAAATCGGCCTCGGAAAGGCCCTTATCGACGTCCCCTATGGTGAAGATCTTCTCCGCCATAAGGTTCTTGCCAGGTTCGTAGGGCACTGGAATGGGCATATACTCGTCTCTATCGTGGATAACCGGCGCGCCTGGTTCCATGGCCTTCTCCGGGTCAAAAAGGGGCTCTAAAAGCTCGTACTCCACCTTTATCCTGGACAGAGCCTCTTTGGCGATATCCAAAGTCTCGGCCGCGACGGCCGCTACTCTGTCCCCGACGAAACGGACCTTATCGTCGAAAAGCCAGGAATCGTAGGGAGACGGCTCGGGAAATCCCTGACCGGCGGTGGTGTGTATCACCTTAGGCATATCCTCATAGGCGTTTTTGTAGGAGAGGACGTCGACCACTCCCGGAATGGCCTGGGCCTGGGAGACATCTATATCCTTTATGAGGCCATGAGCGTGAGGCGAGTAAAGTACCGCTATGTGGATGGTTCCGGAGGCGTTAAAGTCGTCTGTATAACGTCCTGTCCCGGTAGCGAGGGATAGGCCGTCTATTTTCTCGGTGTCATGACCTACACAGGTGAACTTTTTATCCATCGTCTCTCATCCTTTCGGCTGCAAGGCGCACGGCGTCGAATATCTTGACGTATCCGGTGCAACGACACTTATTGCCGTCCAAAGCGACACGGATCTCCTCGTCGTCGGGGTTGGGGTTCTTGGACAGCAGGGCGTAGGTGGCCATTATCATCCCTGGAGTGCAAAAGCCACACTGGATCGCCCCAGCGTCGACGAAGGCCTGCTGTATCACGTGCGGCCTATGAAGGGTTCCAATCCCATGGACGGTTATAATCTCACCGTCCATGGCGGAAGCGGCGAAGACCTTGCAGGAGTTGACCAGCTCGTCGTTCAGCAGCACCGCACAGGCCCCACAGTCTCCGGTATCACAGCCTCTCTTGACCTCGGTGTGGCCGGAATCCCTGAGGACCTGAAGCAAGGTAGCGTCATCCTCAAACGCCAGCCTGGTCTCTATACCGTTTATCCTGAACTTCCCTATCATATCGGCCACTACCTTTCCAGAAGCTCGGACAGCCCACGCTCAAACCAGACCGCCGCGACCTGCTTGAAGTACTCCCCTGAGCCTGACTTTTTATCTGGAAAATCCAGGGCCAAAGAGTCACCAAGCGATGTAACGTCTATCTCACCGTATCTGGTTCCCTTGAACTTATCCATGATGCCGTCCAACACGGTGAACCTCTCTTTGGTCCCAACCACCACAGATCTGAAAGCATCCAAACATCCCTCAGACCTTCGGGCCAACATGGTCACGGTAAAACCAGGGTAGTCGAAACCGACCCTGACCTCCCGGTAATACCAGCTGTCCCAACTCTCGTCCGGGACGGTGACGGAGCGGATCACCGATCCCTTGAAGAGGGAACGATTGGACACGAACTCCTTGACCGGAAACGTACCCTCAGAGGCTCCCACCAGGTCAACCGATCCGCCTAGGGCGATTAGAGGGCCCACCAGATCGGACCAGATGGGGAAGAAGGCCACGCTTCCACCCAGAGTTATCCTGTTCCTCAAAGGGGTAGACGCCGACCTCTCCAGGGCTTTGCACAGGACGTGACCGGGACGAAGGGCCTTGAGCTCTTTCACCGCCTTGGAAAAGGAGCAGGTAGAGCCGAGCCTGATAACACCGTCCTCGATCTGACATCCGTTCCATCCCATGCGGGAAAGGTCCACTACAGATTTAGACGAGCGGACCTTTGCCCTCGGTATCCCCGTTCCTCCCCCGTGGACAAGGGGGTTATCCCTCTCTAGCAGCCCTACCAGCTCTTGGACCGTGGACGGAAAATGCCATTTAGAATCCAATTTGTCCCCTCCTCTTCTGTGATCCTGCGACCCGTCCCCTTCGGCGGGACAAAAGACAGGATATTAACATTTTAATGTCAATATATTATATTTCGAGCCCACCTATGTCAAGAAGAGTCCGTCAAATAGACCATAGGTAAACCCAATGGATTGGTTCACTCTTTCCGATGGTTCGAACCGTGGACATGCCCGCAGTCTGA
>CAYNAN010000073.1:0-11797 GCA_964395085.1 uncultured Synergistaceae bacterium | reverse complement strand
GACAGGTCGGCCTTCTCCAACTTGGGGAGAAAATCGTTCCAGTCGTCCTGGAGCTCGCCAAGCCCCCAGGTGGAGGATCCGAGCAAAAGAACATCGTGGCTAGCTATAGCCTCGTCCCCTGCTGAAGCTACATCGAGGATATCGGCCCCCAGGATACTAGCTATCTTTTCAGCGACCCCCTGGGTCGCTCCTGTGGTGCTTCCGTAAAAAACGGCTATGTTGGACATGTTGAGAAGCCTCCTTCTATGGTCGCTCTATCTAGTTTGTTATTACTAACAAAGTCTAGCACGTCTTATGTGAGTTAGCAAGTTCTCAAAATGTAATCTCCCACTTGACCAAGCTCCGTTTCGGTGGTAAAGTTCCGTTAGTTAGGGCTAACAGTGACCCTTGCCAGAGAATTTATCCTCCAGAGGGGGAGTTTGCCGACTCCCCCTCAACCTAAGCTGACGCAGTTGAGGAGGCGTTTTAGATGAACAATCTGAAGTCTATGTCTAAGTGTCCTTCTGGCACGAGAGGTCAGGTGCTTTTGGTCGAGGGTGGGTGTTCGATGAAGAACAGGCTCGCGGACATGGGCGTCTTCCCAGGGGCTTTTATAGAGATCCTCCAGAACGAGGGTGGCCCTGTTGTACTGAAGATAGGTGAGGGAAGGTTGGCCCTCGGCAGGCAGATGGCCGAAAGGGTTATGATAGCCTAAGAGTAAATTCAGGAGACCGGCGTTGGTCGCCGGTTTTTTTGTGTTCATATTTTAGTTAGCAGAAAGAAACATAGATCTACAGTTCTTACATAAGGGGGGAGACTTTTGACTCTGGACGAGGTAAAGCCCGGGACTACCGTGAAGATAGTCAAAAACGGTGCAGGTGGGGTCATAGGTCAAAGGCTCATGGACATGGGTTTTTTTAAGGGAGTCACCATTAAGGTGATAAGGAACGCTCCTTTGGTCGATCCCGTGGAGTTTTTGCTGGGGCGCCAACACGTGACTGTCCGTCACTCTGAGGCGGCCTCCATAGAGGTGGAATCGTTATGAGCGTTACGGTGGTGGCCCTAGCAGGGCAACCTAACTGCGGGAAGTCCACCATCTTCAATATGTTAACCGGGGCCAGGCAACACGTTGCCAACTATCCCGGTGTGACGGTGGATATCAAAAAAGGAAGGTACTCTCACGGTGGGGAGTCCTACGAAGTGGTGGACCTGCCTGGAACCTACAGCCTTACCTCGTTCTCGTCTGAGGAGATGGTGGCGAGGGATTTTTTGATGTCCCGAGAGGCCAAAATCGTCCTGGACGTGGTGGACGGCTCTAATCTCAGAAGAAGCCTGTATCTGACGTTTCAGCTTCTGGAGATGGATCTGCCGGTCACGGTGGTTCTCAATATGGCCGACGTGGCCAGCTCAAGAGGCGTTCCCGTGGACTCTCAGGCTCTCTCGAAGGCCCTTGGAGTTCCGGTTGTTGAGACCGTAGGAAACAAAAACAAGGGAGTCAAAGAGCTTAAGTCGATCATATCCTCTCGCGAAGGGGATGACGTGGCCTCTTGCTTCAGTGTGGATTACGGCCCGCTTGAGTCGTCCATAGGGGAGCTATCCAAGGCGTTGGAGTCACTGGAGGGCTTCTCTTTACCCCCGAGATGGTCCGCCATAAAACTGCTGGAGAACGACCAGTCGGTGATGGAGAAGCTTAAATCTCTGGGAAAGGATGGAAATGCGGTCGTCCAGAGGGCAACTGTTCTGTCTCAGGATTTCGCCTTATCTCATGACGAGGACACAAGGGCTCATATAGGGCTGTGTCGCCACCTGAAGGCGGAGGAGATAGAGGCCCTTTGCGTTCAGGACTCAAGTGGAGGAAAGATTCCATGGACCGACAAAATAGACTCGGTAGTGGTCCATAAGGTAGCGGGACCTCTGGTACTCTTGGGGGTCGTCTACGGTCTCTACGAGTTGGCCATAGTCCAGGGCTATAAAGCGACGGAGTATCTGGTCCCGTGGTTGAGCCGGTTTGAGTCGTTCGTATCCGGCATGCTACCTCCCTCTGGGGTCTTGGTCGATCCTCTGGTCAGGTCGTTAGTCCTCGGGGTCGTCACAGCGGTCAACTCCGTCTTGATATACGTGCCTATTTTTCTGATTTTGTTCGCATGCATAGCCCTTCTTGAGGACGTGGGATATATGCCAAGGATGGCCTTTATCCTTGACAGGCTCTTCAGGCGTTTTGGGCTCCACGGACAGTCCACCTTGCCTCTGATTCTGGGAGGAGTCTTCGTTGGAGGTTGTGCGGTCCCAGGCGTTATGGCGACCAGGGTTATAGCAGACGAAAAAGCCCGTTTGGGGACTATCCTTATCGTCCCGTTGATGAACTGTATGGCTAAAATACCTCTTTACACCCTGCTTATCAGCGTCTTTTTCGCCGACCACGGTGGTGCGATGATGGCCTTCATCTCGACCATCACGATAATTATCGCCCTCGGTGTGGCTAAAGTCCTCTCCCTCACGATCCTGAAGGGAAAGGAGAGCGCCCCCTTCGTCATGGAGCTTCCGTCTTACCATCTGCCTACCATCAGAGGTGTGGTGACCAGGTCGGTCGAGAGGACGTGGCTATTCGTGAAAAAGGTCGGAACAGTGGTCGTGGCCGTTGCGGTGTTGGTTTTCTTCCTGATCAACTATCCCGCTCTGCCCCAGTCGGAGATGGACGCCTATCGCAGTCGGATTGACGGTCTGGTGCGGTCCTTCCAGGATTCGGTCGCAGGGACTCCCTTTGCCCAGACGCTTGGGGACGACAAGGGGATGGAGCGGCTGATTGAGTATATGTCCCAGCATAAAAAGGCACGGATGGCTGGGACCTCCAAAGAGGCCTTAGACAGTAAGTTCGAGGCCATGGACCCGGAGCTTTTTCCGTTGGTGGCGTCCTCAAGGGCAAGAGAGCCGGAGATAAAGTCCATCAACAGGGCCTTCGGGCTATTCAGAAGAGACAGGGCCTTTCTACTAAAAGAGATCTCCGACGCGAGGACGAACGGAAGCTGGCTGGGCAGGGCTGGAAAGGTTTTAGTCCCGTTCACGAAGTACGCCGGATTCGATTGGAAGGTGAACGTGGCGCTTCTCAGTTCCCTCGCGGCAAAGGAGAGCAGCGTAGCGACCCTGGGGATGATATACAGGCCCATAGACTCCGATCACGCCACCCTTGAGGAGGGCATAAGGGACGAGGGCGATTTTTCCCCGCTTCACGCGCTCGCGCTGATGGTCTTCATGGCCCTCTACCCTCCCTGCGTCGCCACTTTGATCATGGTAAAGGTGGAATCGGGAAGCTGGAAGTGGGCCGCCTTTTCCCTGGTGTATCCCATAGTGCTTGGGATAGGCTGTTCCTCCTTGATCTTCACAGGAGGTCAGTTACTGGGACTATCGGGGTTCTCCGCTACCTGGGTCTTCTACGGCTTGGCCCTGATGGTGACTTTGTTTTTAGGGACGATAGAGCCGTCCTCTAAAAATATAGATGTTTAATAATTTAACGGAGGTGTAGTTATGAACAAGAAATTTGTCTTTGGTTTTGTCCTCGCTGTCTGTATGGCCTGTACCGTCGCGGCCTGGGCTCACACGCCTATAATGGCCTGCTACCTCAACGGAGACGGGACAGCTACGGTAGAGGGCGGATTCTCCGATGGCTCTTCTGCCGCAGGGGTTGCCATAACCATCAGAACTACCGACGGTAAGGTCCTTCAGGAGGGAAAGATGGACGATCTGGGAGAGTTCGTTTTCGATATCCCTGACGTTGATTACGAGGTAGAGTTTAACGCCGGACCTGGGCACGTCGTCGTCGTCCAGGGCAAAGAGATAAAGTAGGAGGTTTTTCGTATGAACTTTAAGAGGATAGGCGGTCTTGCCTGCGCCCTGGTCTGTGCCCTTTCTGCCCCGTCTTTCGCCCATTTCCAGATGCTCTACACCCCTGAAAGCGCTCTTGATAAGGGAGAGACTCTCAACCTGAAAATAGTATTCACCCACCCGTTCGAGGCTGGACACACCATGGATATGGACGGAGTGGAGAGATTCGTTATGCTCCACAAGGGAGTCGTCACAGACCTCAAGGATTCCCTCAAGCCCCTTTTCTGGACCAGCCTCAGCAACAGCGGCAAGGGATACGAGGCGGAGGTTCCGGTCAGGGGGATGGGAGACTTCGTCTTCGGCTTGGTCCCAGCCCCTTACTTTGAGGCTTCCGAGGGAGCTTGGATGCAGCAGTGTACCAAGGTCATAGTCAACGTCGCCGGACTTCCCACTGACTGGAACGAGGAGCTTGGTCTCCCAGCCGAGATAGTCCCCCTCGATAAACCTTACGCGCTCTGGACCGGCAACGTTTTCCGTGGCGTCGTCAAGGCCGGTGGAGAGCCTGTTCCGTTTGCAGAGATAGAGGTGGAGTACCTCAACCATGTTCCCGTGATGGAGAGCAACTCCTTCGCAAAGGAGGCCGCTGTCGAGGCTCCTCAGGATTCTTTCGTGACCCAGACTATAATCGCCGACGCCAACGGAACCTTCGTCTACGGTATCCCTAAGTCTGGTTGGTGGGGATTTGCCGCCCTGGGAGTGGAGACCGAGGAATATAAGGGCGCGGAGCTCGGCCGGGACGCTGTCATATGGGTCCAGGCTCGGGACATAGATTAGATCCTGAAGTACCGTTCTATTTTGGTCGCCTCCACGATATTGGGGGCGGCCTTGTCGTTTTTACCGACAGACGCTCTGGCCGCGGTTGTATCTCCCAGGGTAGTCCTTCCCTCTGGGGGGGAGGGCTCCCTGATGGAGGACCTCAGGCAGATAGGGCACGTCGCTATGTTGTTGTCTCCTTTTATCCTTATAAGCTTTCTTTGGATATTCACTTTGAGGAGAAAGGTGAACGCTCAAACCTCGGTCCTTAAGGAAGAGTTGGCACGGTTGGAGAGAGCTGAGAGGGAGGTCGCCAGGTTAAACATGGAGCTCAGGCGAACCCAGAGGGAGATAGCCTTTACTTTGGGGGAGGTCATCGAGAGCCGCTCCAAGGAGACGGCAAACCATGTGAGAAGGGTTGCCGCCATATCCGAATATCTTGCCACCTTGGCTGGATACTCCCTGGAGGACTCCAGGAGGATCGGTCTGGCGTCCTCCATGCACGACATCGGCAAGATTGGGATACCTGATGGGATACTTAACAAACAGGGCAAACTGACCTGTGAGGAGTTTGAGGTGGTGAAAACCCACTCGACCATAGGATACGAGATACTCTCCAGGGCAGGTGGAGAGCTGTTCGACCTGGCGGCCGTTATCGCCCATGAACACCACGAAAGGTGGGATGGCGGTGGATATCCCAGGGGGATTGGTGGAGAGGCCATCGCACAGGAGGCCAGGATCGTCGCAATCGTCGATGTCTTCGATGCTCTGAGCCACGACAGGGTATATAAGAGGGCCTGGGATATCGACAGGGTACTGGATTTTCTCGGTGAAGAGAGGGGCTGTCATTTTGATCCTCGGATAGTCGATCTATTTTTGAAAAATTCAGCTGCAATAGTGGGTATAAGCCTCTCCTTGCCGGACGAGGAGCGCTGTACTTTGTCTTCCCTGTATGATAATATCGAAATAACGGAAAATATTGCTTGTTCCGTTAAAAATGCGGCGAGTTAATTTTAGCTTGGCCTCAAAACAGGGAGGGATTTCTGATGAGAAAAGCTGTGATAGCGGTGTTCTTGGTCGGCATTTTCGTGACCTCTAGCCTTGCCTCGGACAAGGTGGTTACGGGGGTGGGAGATCCATGGCCTCCTTTCGGAGACCCCGAGAGACCTTCCCAGGGGTTGGCCGTTGAGATAGTCAAATCGGCTATGGCAACCCAAGGTTACGACCTAAAGATGTCCTTTATGCCCTGGGCAAGGGCCGAGGATGGGGTGAAAAAAGGGACTTACGACTTTTTGCTATACGTATGGGAGACTGATGAGAGAAAGTCGACTATGGTGTATAGCGACCCCTACGGCGAAAATCGGCTGACCTTCGTCAAGCTTAAGGGAGACGATTTCGAGTTCAAAGGGATGGACAGCTTAAAGGGTTTGACGGTTGGCGTCGTCAGGGACTACGGCTACGGAGATGAGTTTATGAAGGCAGAGGGGTTCAAGAGAGAGCCAGCCCCGGACTTTATTACCAATGCCAAAAAACTCGCCGCGCAGAGGATCAATCTCACCGTGGAGGACGAGATCGTGGCTAAAACCCTGCTTATGGGAACCGATCTTTCCGACAAAATCGTCTTTACCGAGAACGCCCTCTCCGTGGAGCCGCTCTACGTCACCTCCGGTTTGGCAAACCCAAGAGGGAAAGAGCTTATCGAGGCTTTCAACAGGGGCCTTAAGGAGATCAAGGAGAACGGAACCTACTCCCGTATCCTAAGCGACTACGGACTGAAATAGTTAATTCAAATAAAAAAAGAGAGCTGGACCTGGTTCGACCATGGCCCAGCTCTCTTATCCTATTAGCTCTTCTCTCTCGGGCCTTTTTTTGAGATAGCGCGAGCACTGTTGCATTCTGTCATAACCTAACATTATGCCTAGTATAAAGTCTTGTTCGTCGGTTAAACGTGATAGGTCGATAGTCCCGAACTTTTTGACGACCGAGATGCAGTCAGGGTGGCCGAAAAACACGTTTATCCGGTCGTCTCCTATGCGGTGTATCAGGTATGGAATTTTATGATGGTCCAACTTATGCGTTATAACCGGGAGGTCCGAGAGAGGGGCTGTGTGGAGGATCAGGTTTCTAAGGCCTTTCCAGTATTCGTAGACGTGATGACAAAATATCTCCAAGGTTATCCCTCCTGTTGTTATGCCTCCCAATGACACGCGCCTTAAAATAAGGATGAAGCCCGGGGGGAACCGGGCTTCTGCATTGAGAGGGGGAATTGACATCATGTCAGGAAAGAACGGAAGGGGAGTTCGTTCTATCTAACTTCCCGACTGACCATAGGATACACCTTGGAGTTCGTTTTGTCAAACACTTTTTTAGGTGACTTTCTCGGTCATCCTCCTCCACTTGGATTCCCTCTCGTATCGTCTCTGTGCCAGGAGTTCCTGCCTCTGTTTCTTCTCTTCCCAGTCTTCCTCCGCCAGTTCTCTCGATTTTTCCCTGACTTTTTGAGCTTTCTTCTTGAGGTCTTTCATCTCGTAAAAGGCCTTGCGCCTCTCTTGTCCCTCCCTGACGGTATCGTTGTGAACGTCAACCATATCTGTTAGCGTTTTTTGAACTTTTTTCTCCGATTTTTTGTATTCCTCTATCAGCTCTTTTTCCGTCTGAGGCACTTTTACCGGCATTCCTGGGTCTATCCTCATAGGGATCCCCTCCTCTCAAGCTGAACGGTTACCTATATATATTATCGGATCTTTTCCCTTTGTCCATCAGCTTCTATCGCAGGATAGGGATGTTTTTCCGTCTCGATTTAGCCTGCCTTTTAAACGGTTTATCAACCACGTCGACAGGAGGATCGCAGCCGCCCCTATCTGGACCAATACAGGAAGGTGATCCGCTCCCTGCCCCATGGTAGCCTGGGCTGATACTTGATATACGTGATAAATGTGGTCCACGGCCAAGCCCGCACCTATCGATATAGCCGCTATAGAGGCCAGGTATATCACAAGTCTTCTAGTTCCAAGGATCCTGTAGATTAGAGGGACGTTTATGATGGAGGTTGCCGGTCCTGCCATCAGAAACACCAACGCCGCGCCGGGAGAGACTCCCTTGAGTATCAACGCAGCCGCGAGAGGGGTTGAAGAAGTCGCGCAGGTATACATGGGTATCCCGATCAGTGCCATAAGGATCATGGACGATAACCCTCCTCCAAGGGATCTCTCCAGAAACGTATCCGGCACTGCCACGGAGATGACGCCGGATAGTATTATCCCGATGAAAAACATGTTGGACAGGTCTCCCCACACGTCGAATACGGCGAAGCTGAACCCCTCCTTAAGCCTGTCGGTCCACGCTAGCCCCTGCGTTTTTTTATCGTCGTGGTGGTGGTGATGTCCGTGAGGGTGTCCCGAGCAACTACAGGAGGTCTGCTCAGGTTCCATCTCTGGGCCACCGAAAAGTACCGAAAGGCCACCTGCGACGAAGGCGGATATGAAGGCCACTATAGGACGAGCCACGGTCATTATGGGATCCAAAAGAGCGTAGCTGAGGGCTATGGAATCGATCCCAGATTGTGGGGTCGAAATGAGAAAAGACATTGTCGCACTGGACGAAGCTCCCTGTTTTCTGAGGGCAGCGGCGGCTGGAATGACTCCACATGAGCAAAGAGGCAGAGGGATCCCGGCTATGGAGGCCCTTAGCACAGGCAAAAAGCCTTTTCCTCCCAGGTATCTCTGCACAAGGGATTGATCGATAAAAGCCTTGAGAAGTCCGCTTATAGCTATCCCCATAACCATATAGGGGGCCGCATCCATGAACATGGCGAGGGTTTTCTCCACCACGGAATACACGAAAGAAAACATTTTAACTTTCCTCCTTATCTTTGTGAGCTTGATGTTCAAGACCGATGGTAAGTATCAGATATACGTGATGGTCGTCCAGCGAGTAGAAGAGTTTTTTCCCGTCTCTTCTCCTCTTCACCAGCCTGAGCTGTCGCAGGTTCCTCAGATGGTGTGACGCCGATGACTCGCTTATATCCAACGACGAGGCTAGGTCGGAGACGCACCTCTCTCCGTCCATCAATCCCAGGACTATTCCTAGCCTAGTCGAATCGCCTAAAGCTCTGAACATGGAGCTTAGATCGTCGAGAAAATCCCTTGTTCTGTCCAAATCACACACCTCCTTATACATATGATTATATGTTCAAGTGTCCAAAAAAACAATCCCTCTTGTTGCGCACAACGACGAAAACTGGTATATGTCTGGCCTATGGTTTTAAGTTTTTAAGGGGGCGTGGTTTTTGAACAAAAAAAGGATCCTAAAGACATCCGTGGCGGTTTTTCTGTCCGCCTTGCTCTCCTGGGCGGTGGGAATAGCGGTGGGGGCTCTGGTGATCAACTCGTGGGATTACGAGGATTGTTGGGTGGTGCGGATCGAGGCGGTTCGGCTTTCTCCCGTTCAAAATGATTCGGAGGAAGGATGGATCACGAAGAGCTTCGATGTTTTGGTTACTTTCCTATCCGGCGAGTCCAAGGGAGACAGTGGTTCCGTTACTGTAGAGCAACTCGCAGAGAGCCATCTAAAGCTCATCCCTGGCAGGAATTACGTGTTGATGGCGGACCGTTTTTCCGATGGGGTCACCCAGTTTTCCGTGACCGATAGATTCAGGCTCCCTTGGGTTGTATCGTTTTTGCTTTTTTCGGTTTTGGCCGTCTGTGTGTTGGCCGGATGGACTGGGGCAAGGGCCGTATTAGGGTTGGGGATCTCTCTGTTCGTGTTGGTCAAGGGGTTTGTCCCTGCGGTGTTGGCCGGTCTATCCCCTGTTCTGTGCGCCATGGTGGCCCTGGGGATACTGTCTTTTGTCACCATATACTTGGTAGTCAGAAGGCCCTATTGTAGGCCAGTGGCCTTTGTGGGGGCCATGGGGGGAGCTATAGCGGCCTATCTTATGGGTTCGTCGGCAAGTTGGCTCTGGCAGGTCACGGGGCTGGGAAGCGACGACGCGACCCTTTTTGCCAGCACCTTTCCCGGTTACGACATGAGCGGTATCTTTTTGGCCTCAGTGATGGTGGGCTCCATCGGTGCGGTCCTGGACGTGGCCATATCGGTAACCTCAGCCATGGCCGAGCTGGTGGACTACGATTCCTCGATACCAAGGCCAAGGTTGTGGAAGGCTGGGACCTCCGTGGGAAGGGAGATCCTGGGCAGTATGATAAACACCCTTATCCTGGCTTACTTCGGCAGTTCCCTGGTGATGACGATGATGATGGTCAACTCCAAGCCGTCTTTTGCCTTTTTGTTCAACGATCCCATGGTGAGCCAGGAGCTGATACAGAGTCTAGCAGGGACTATCGGCCTGTTGCTGACGATCCCTATAACTACTTTGGTCGGCATATTGCTTATGACGAAAAAGGGGACCGGTGGCCTTTAGGCCGCCGATCCCCTTGATCTTTTATTTATCCCTTGATCGCCACTGCGGATGGGTCTATTGCCTTGTGTAGCCTCAGAAAAAGCATGGTGTATATTGGGGCCGACATCATGAGGCTTACAGTTGCTCCTGGCATCGTTGTGGCTATCGGCAAGGAAAACAGGTGGCTCAGAAGCATGGGAACGAGCAAGACCGACGTCACAAACTGGCTCCCCCCTATAGCGGTCACGATAGGAATAAACCTCTCCGATCTTCCCATGGCTTTCCAGAGTATCGGAGGAAGAACTCCAGTCAAGGCTGCTGTCAAAGTGAAGTGGGGCAGATACGCTCCCATCGGGTGTAGCACGAAACCGATAACGTCGCCTATGGCTCCTACCATGGCACCAGCCAGAGGCCCCATGGTCAATCCAGTCAATATAGAGGGGAAGGTCCCAAATCCTATCCTTATTCCCTCTACCCCTCCTATCGCTATTCTCACACTGGCAAATCTGGTTAAAACCACGTTCAAACTCACCATAAGGGCCAGTATCACTAGCCTGCGGGTGGAGTATTTCACCTTTTCTCTCTCCTCTCGTCTGTTTCGGCCTAAAGTCCGGCCGAGTGGACATTTTCCTATTTTTGGGCTCCTATGGCAATAGAAGGGATCTTTGGATCTCCTCCCTCAATCCCATCAGGATTTTCAGTGCTTTCTCTCTGTCGTGGGAGTTTCTGATGTATATGTCGTCGATTTGCGCGTCTATCTTATCGGCGAAGGCCTGTCTTTGCTGTCTTGTCAGCTCCAGGTAGCTGTGACCTTTTGGTAGGGAAGATCTTATCTCCATCAGCCTTTCTTTGTTCAACTCCATCTGGGTTCTCATGGCGAAAGGGCGAAGCTGCTGTATCACATCGGAAACCATATCTCTTATGTCCTTGGGAAGAGATCTCCAGAAGCCCAAGTTGGCCATGGTCTGCATGACGTATATCTTGTGCTGAGACCTGACATAGTATTTCTGTGAGTCCATAAATCCCATCTCCCGAACTATGTAGGGAGCGTTCTCCTGTGCCTCCACTATCCCAAGCTGTAGGCTGCTGTAGACTTCTGTGAAAGGAATCACCTTTGGGTCTGCTCCCAAAAGCCTGTAGGATTCGGCTATTATCCGTGACGGCATGGTCCTCATCTTTAGTCCGGTGAAGTCCTGTGGGTAGAGCAGGGGTCTGTTGGAGGTCCAGTCCATGGCTCCCTCGCTCCAATACGAGAGCACGGTTACCCCGCCTTTTTCGTAGACCGAGTTTAACGTCTCGTTCAAGGCGGCGCTGGTCGCCAGGATTCTCTCGTTTTGATGTTGATCGTCGGGGAAAAGGAACGGGATGGAGAAGACCTGGTTCTCAGGGACGAACTCGCCAACCTGGCCCGCTCCGTCCAGTATGAACTCCAGGGCTCCCTGCTGGCAGAGCTTATAGATCTCCTGTGGGGTTCCTATGGTGCCTAGAGGGAACACAGTCAGGTTTATCTTCCCACCTGATCTCTCGTGAAGCAGCCTGGCGAACTCCCTGGCGTATAGGTCGCAGACGCTTCCCTCTACCTCCTCCTCGGCCAGCCTCCAGTAGTAGACCTCTCCCCAAGCTCCTGTCGCCATAAGTGTGATAAAAACGAGAGCGATAATCAAGGCTCTATTTTTCACGTTATTTCACCCCTTTCCCAAGGCTATATCCTCACTATAGGCAAAAAAGACGGGGACCGCAAGGATACCATCTTGAGGTGTGGAATTAAACAGTCTGAATGTCCTTTGT
>CAYNAN010000072.1:0-11958 GCA_964395085.1 uncultured Synergistaceae bacterium | reverse complement strand
CGGCGACGGCAGGGTGCTCCTGATGAGGCGTTCGGACAACGGCCTATGGGGAATCCCCTCCGGCCACGTCGAGCCGGGGGAGACGGTGGAATCGGCGGTGATCCGTGAGATAAAGGAGGAGACCGGTCTTGACGTGGTGGTCAAGGAGCTTGTGGGGCTCTACTCTGATCCCATGTCTCAGGTGATAACCTACCCCGACGGCAGGGTGTGCCACTTCATCACCAGCTGTTTTTCCTGCTCCGTGGAGGGAGGTCAGCTGAGCAGGTCTGGCCCGGAGACGCTGGATGCGGGGTTTTTCCGGCCCTCGGAGTTGCCCGAGCCACTGATGCCCATGCATCCTCGGTGGCTCTCCGATGCCTTGGCTCCATCAGGCAGACCCTTTCTGAGGTAATTCTTTGTCGCCTCAACCTTAGGTGATATGATGGTAGGTGTAGCAGGAAAGGAGTGAGCCATATGGAGTTTTTGGCGACCTGGCAGTTTTGGGGTATGTTGTGTATCGTTCTTCTGCTGGGAGAGATAGCGTCCCCCGGGTTCGTGTTGGGATGCGTTGCAATCGCCTGTATCCCTCCCCTTCTCATGGGTGCTTTTTGGTCTCCGAGTATGCCCTTTCCTCTTGACGGAAGGATAAGCCTGGCACTCTTCGGTGCCTCCGCCCTTTTGGGGTTGCTGTTCATCCGCCCCTCGGTGGTAAAACACCTCTACGGCAAGGGCCAGAGGCGGTCCGACGTGGAGGGTATGATAGGCTCCAAGGCCGTGGTAGTTAAGGAGATACCGGAGGGGCAGACCGGTGGAGGCTACGTCAAGGTCAGAGGATCCCAGTGGTGGGCATTTCACGTGGACGGCAAGCCGATCCCAGTCGGAGCTGAGGTGGAGATAGTCGAGGTCAAGGGGGCCAAGGTGATAGTAACCACGGCCCACATCGACGAAAAATAGATAGATGGAGGTGTTTTTATGCTTTACGATCTGATGTGGTTCGTTCAGGATTCGATGGATTCGGCTCTGCTGTGGCTGTTTGTTGTTTTAGCTTTGATGATACTTTTTTCCGGCATCAAGATAGTCCCTCAGGCCCACAGGGTCGTGGTGGAGAGACTGGGCAAGTTCCATAAAATACTGACACCAGGGATAAACTTCATCTTCCCGGTTTTGGATAAGCCGAAATCCATAGAATGGGTCTTCGGGAGGGGATTTAAAAAGAGCTCTGTTCTTGACATGAGGGAGCAGATATTGGACTTCCCTAAACAGAACATCATATCAAGGGATAACGTGGTTATGGAGATAAACGCCATGCTCTACTTCCAGATAAGCGATCCATTCAAGGCCATATACGAGATAAGCAACCTTCCGTTGGCTCTGGAGAAGCTTACTCAGACGTCCCTCAGAAGCGTCATGGGCGAGATGGAGCTCGACGAGATCTTCAGCAAGAGGACCGAAATAAACGAGAGCCTGAGGACCACCCTCGACGAGGCCAGCGACGTGTGGGGCGTCAAGGTCACCAGGGTCGAGATCCAGGATGTCAACCCTCCCGCATCGGTCCAGGAGGCCATGCAGAGGCAGATGGAGGCCGAAAGGACCAGACGAGCGGTCGTCACCGAGGCCAACGGCCAGCGTGACGCCGAGATCAACAGGGCCGAGGGAAAGAAGAGGGCCATAGAGCTCGAGGCCGAGGGAATGGCCAACGCCAGGATAAGGCTGGCCCAGGCCGAGTCGGAGGCCATAGCGAAGATAGCCGAGGCGCTGTCGGTCCACACCGACGGAAGGGATCCGTCATCCTACCTCATAGCCCTCAAGTATCTGGAGTCGCTGAAGGAGATGTCATCCGGTGACAAATCGAAGACGGTCTACCTTCCCTACGAGGCGTCGTCCATACTGAGCTCTGTGGGGGTCATGAAAGAACTGTTTTCTAAATAGATATAAAAAATAGGGCCTTTACGTGGCCCTATTTTTTATATTCTTTAGATTTTCAGGTTGATATGTAGAGATAGCTGAGTATAATAAAAAGAATCAAAATACACTCAAGGAGGTCTGGTTGTGAAATTCACAAAAATCATTTTATCGTGTCTCATGGTGTTAAGTCTATCAGCCTCATCCCTGCTCGCCGCCCCATTGGACGATATTCGACTCATGACGGAGGAATATCCGCCCTTCAACATGAAGGGCCCCGATGGGATAGCTACTGGTATAGCTGTAGACGTGCTTATGGGAATGGCGGAGAAGGTTGGATCCTCTAAGAGGGCGGAGGACGTGGAGGTCCTTCCCTGGGCCAGAGCCTATAACGAGGTTCAGTCTACGTCTAAGACGTCCCTCTTCTGCATGACCAGATCGGAGGAGAGGGAGCCCCTCTTTGCCTGGGTCGGTCCGATCAGCCCCACCAGAGTTGTAGCCATGGCCCTTAAGAGTAAGGGTCTCAAGATATCCTCTGAGGAGGAATTGAACGGCCTGGTGGCTGGGGTGATAAAGGACGACATAGGGGACCAGCTTGCGGCTAAAGCGGGGATATCGAAAATTGACCGTACCGCATCCAACGAGCAGAACATAAAGAAGCTACTCTCGGGCAGGATAGACATATGGATCTACGAGGAAAGCGTCGCTCAATGGCAGATAAAGGACCTTGGCTACGCCCCCGATGATTTCGAGACCGTTTTCGTCCTGAGCAGCGGCGAGCTGGCTTACGCCTTTCACAAGGACACGGACCCCTCCGTCATAGAGCAGCTTCAAGCGGCTCTGGACGGCATGAAGGCTGACGGCTCATACCAGGCCATCTTGAATAAATACCTTAAATAGCCGAGAGGAGGGGCTTGCCCCTCCTCTTATATTATGTGTCCACGTAATCTCATTTGATAGTCAATTGAATCTATGGTACAATGAATAGCAAATCTAAAACAGAAGGGATTGGTTTTTTGTATTTAGAGGAGACTTCTAAGCTGCCACGTAAGGTGGTCGAGAATCTGGACGGAGATATCGGGAACCTCAAGGTCTACCTGGTGCAGGACTATAACGTCAACCTGCTCAAGAGGATGGTCAACTTTGGCCTTGGGATATTCGGAGACCTTGGGATGGACGAGTGGGGGTTGGTCCCCCAGATACGCCACGGAAACGTGTTCGTCCTGAAGGAAGAGGACAAGAAGAGGATAATCGGCCTGGCAATATTGATGAGGGACTGGGAGGATCTTGAGAAATGCTACCTCTTCGATTATGCCATAGCGGAGGACCTCCAGGGCCAGGGGCTTGGATACCATTTCCTGGACGCTATAATAAGGAACCTGAAGGATCAGGACTTCAGTAAGATGGGCCTGACGGTGGACACTGAGAACGCTCCCGCCATAAGGCTGTACAGGGACAAGATCGGATTCGACGTAATAGGAGAGAACCAAGACGAGTATGGAGAGGGACACCACCGATACATAATGGAACTGGATTTCGACAGATATAACCCTCCAAAACTGTAAATAACCGCCTGTTTCTCCCTTAGGGAACGTGAGGCGATTACCTTAGATGAAGGGGACTCTTCAGTGGAGTTCCCTTTTTTTATGTTGCTAAAACTCGATTTATCGAATATATTGTGCCTGCCTTTGCACATGATAAAGATTATCGAAGGAGGTTTCACATTGACCCTAGTTATCAAAAGCGTGGACGAGGCTCGTCGGTTTATATCGGAGTGCAAGTCGCATGGAAAAACGGTGGGGTTGGTCCCGACCATGGGATATCTCCACAGAGGCCATATGTCCCTGGTGGAGAGGAGCCTGGATGAAAACGACGTGACGGTGGTGTCTCTTTTCGTCAACCCGATCCAGTTCGGCCCAGGCGAGGACCTGGACCGGTATCCCAGGGACGAGGACAGAGACCTATCCCTCCTTCAGGACGCTGGGGTAGACGTGCTTTTTGCCCCTGAGGCGGAAGAGATGTACGATTCCTCCCATTCCACCTACGTGAACGAGGCGGCCATCAGCTTCCCTCTCTGCGGAGGCTCCAGGCCCGGCCACTTCAGAGGCGTGTGCACCGTGGTGCTGAAGCTATTCAACGTCCTGTCGCCTGACAGGGCCTATTTCGGAATGAAGGACTACCAGCAGCTTCAGGTTATCCGTAGGATGGTAAGGGACCTCAACGTCCCGGTGGAAATTCGTCCCTGCCCTATCGTGAGGGAGGCCGACGGACTGGCCCTTAGCAGCAGAAACGTCTATCTATCCGCGGATGAGAGGCGTTCTGCCCTGTATCTGTCCAAATCTCTATCCGTCGCTAAGGAGGCTTTCGACGGAGGGGAGAGGTCCGCCTTCGCCCTGGCAGACCTGGTGTGGTCGGTCCTGGCGGAGGGGGAGGGACTGGTTCCGGAGTACGTCGAGGTCCGTGACGCCGACGACCTGTCGGAGGTCGCCGATATAACCGGCCCAGTGGTTGTGGCCCTGGCGGTCCGAGCAGGCTCGACCAGGCTTATAGACAACGTCGTATTGGGGGGATAGTCCGTGTTTTTAAACATGCTCAAGTGTAAACTCCACGGCGCGGTGGTGACAGAGGCCAACTTAGAGTACCAGGGTAGCATCTCAATAGACCGTGACTTCATCGATCAGGCGGGATTTTTGATAGGCGAAAAGGTCCTGGTCGCCGACATGGAGTCGGGCAGCCGGTTTGAGACCTACGTCATAGAGGCCCCGAGGGGAAGCAGGGAGATCTGTCTTAACGGCGCCGCAGCTCGACTTGGGACGGTGGGAGACAGGGTTATAGTCATGGCCTGGGCCTTAATGACCGAGGAAGAGGCCAGGTTCCACAGGGCCAAGGTTGTCAAGATCGGGCCGGACAGAGGGATAGAGAGGGTATTCCTCATGGACGGCAACGATCGATGAAAAAGGTAACCATCCCTCAACTTATGGAGATGAAGGCCTCGGGGCGGCCTATCTCCATGATCACCGCCTACAGCTCCTGGCAGGCCGCCATCGTCCAGGATGCCGGTGCGGAGGTCATATTGGTTGGGGATTCGCTGGGGATGGTGGAGAAGGGCTTTGCCAGCACCGTCCCGGTCACCATGGAAACCATGATAGACGCCTGCGCCGCCGTCTCCAGAGGGGCGTCCTCGCCCTTTTTGGTCGGAGACATGCCCTTTATGTCCTACGAGGTGGATCGAGCTCAGGCCGTAGCCAACGCCGGGCGGTTTATCAAGGAGGCCGGCATGGACGGGGTTAAGCTGGAGGGCGGAGTTGAGAGGGCCGACACGGTCAAGGCAATAGTGGACGCTGGGATAGCGGTGGTAGGCCACATAGGCCTCACCCCTCAGTCCGCCACACTACTGGGCGGCTTCAGGGTGCAGGGGAAGGACCTTGCGGGGGCGGAAAAACTTCTAGCCGACGGGAGGGCCCTACAGGGTGCGGGAGCCTGCTCCATAGTGTTGGAGTGCGTTCCGGCCCCCCTCGCCGAGATGCTGACCGAAGAGCTGTCCATTCCCACCGTCGGAATAGGGGCGGGCAAGGGATGTGACGGCCAAGTGCTTGTTTTTCACGATATCCTTGGCCTGTACGGCGACTTTCGCCCTAAGTTCGTAAAACGGTATATTGACGGGGGAAAGATCCTGACCGAGGCACTGGCCTCCTACGTCTCCGACGTCAGGGGACGCTCCTTCCCGGAGGAGGGCCATTCTTTCGACATGGACCCATCGGTGCTTAAGGAGCTGGAGGAGCGTTGAGGATAACCGTGGTGGGCTGTGGCGCCATAGGTACCCTTTTGGCCTCCAAGCTAGCCTCGGCGGGGTTCTCGGTTCAGGTGTTCCAGAGGCCCGGGGCGACTCTGGACCGGATCAGGTCCGTAGGGGTCGTCCTGTGGGACGGCGAAACGGCTCCCTGTCCTGTCAGGGTGGAGGACGCCCCGTCAAGGCTTGAGAGGTCCGATATTGCCATAGTCACGGTGAAGGCCTTCTGCACCGACGAAGTAGCGCCGGTCCTGCCGGATCTGCTCCTTCCCGACGGAGCCGTCCTGACGGTACAAAACGGCATTGGAAACGGCGAGAAGCTCTCACGTGTTCTGGGAGGGGTCAACGTGGCGGTGGGGTCCTGCACCTACGGGGCCTACCGTGACGACAAAGGGGAGGTCCACTTAGGTGGTCTTGGGGAGATCGTCTTTGGCCCGGTGGAGCTGGGGAGGGACTGGCGTCCTCTTGAGGATGCCCTGAACCGGTCGGGGCTCTCCGCCAGGGCGGTGGACGACCCTGCTCCCGTCCTGTGGGGCAAGCTGGTCGTGAACGCCGCCATCAACCCGATCACAGCCCTTATACGGAGGGAAAACGGCTGCGTTCTCTCCTCCGATGGGCTTTCCGACCTGTCCAGGTCCCTCGCTATGGAGGCCTGTTCCGTCGCTCGTTCCGTGGGAGTCCCTATGGACTCCCAGGCCATGTGGGACAGGGTCAGGGCGGTGGTCCGATCCACCTCTAAAAACAGTTGCTCCATGCTCCAGGATGTCCTAGCCGGGAGGCCAACGGAAATAGAGGCCATAAGTGGCGAGATCCTCAGGTTGGGCAGGATAGCAGGAATATCCCTTCCCGCCACCGAGACGGTCTATCGCCTCGTGAAGGGGCTCGAATCAAAGGTGGTCTGACCGAGGTCAGACCACCTTTATTCCCATCATGCTGGCTATCCCCACCGCCTGGAGGGCGTTCAGCTTTGCCCCTCTCAGCTCCCTGAAGTCGTCGGAGACGGAGAAACCGTCTATGACGCAGTCGGAGAGATCCACGTTTTTGAGGGGAGTCTTGAAAAAGCTGGCCCTGGTGAAGTCCACCTTGGTCAGGCGGATCTTTTTGAACTTTGCCTCAGACAGAGATGCCTCCCTCATGTCGCATTCGGAGATGGCGCAGTTCTCCCAGATTGAGCTTCCGTAGTTGGAATAGTTGAACACCCCACCGGTGACCTTCGTCTCCCTGAAGAATCCGTGGTCGAAGTTGCTGCCCACCGCCTTGCTGTCCTGGATAACCGTCCCCTTCCAGTAGCTGTTGCTTAGGTCGCAGTTCGACAGGTCGCAGTTTTTGAGGATCGAGTCGTAAAAGCTGGCTCTCACGAACCTGGACGAGACAAAACGGCAGTTTATAAACTGGACCGAGTCGAACCTCACGTTTGACATGTCCAGGTCGGTGACCGTCTCGTCCTTGAAGACAGCCCCCTCCAGGGGCTCGCCCTCGGACCACCTCAAAATCGCCTCTTCCAGCATGATAAGCCCTCCTTCGTCGACGGTCCTCAGTCGGACCGACTCTGCCTTTTGCTCCTCTCCAGGTCTCTGGGCTCCAATGAGGGACGTTCACCTGTGAAAAGGGAGGCAAGACCCTCTCTGGAGAAGTTCTTCTGCCTGGCACATATGTCGTGACAGTTGTCGTGACAGGCGCTTCTGTCGTCCTCCGGTTCGGTGTAGGCGGTGATGACTCCCTCGAAGTTCCTAAGCAGGACCTTCCGGTCAGACCGGGAAATAAGGTACTGGGGCATAACCGGTATCTTACCCCCTCCTCCAGGGGCGTCGACAACGAAGGTTGGAACCGCCAAGCCGGAAGTGTGCCCACGGAGGAACTCCATTATCTCCAAGCCCTTCCCCACGGAGGTCCTGAAGTGGGATATTCCCTGAGAGAGGTCGCATTGATATATGTAGTACGGTCTGACCCTGTGTCTTAGCAGTCCCTGGTTCAGCTCCCTGAAGATGTAGGGGCAGTCGTTGACCCCCTTCAACAGTACCGACTGATTCCCCAAGGGGATACCTGAATCGGCCAGCATCTCCAGGGCCCTACTGGCTTCCTCCGTCAGTTCCTTCGGGTGGTTGAAGTGTACGTTTATCCATAGGGGGTGGTATTTTTTCAGCATAGAGCACAGCTTGGCTGTGATCCTCTGAGGCAGCACCGCCGGAACCCTGGTCCCTATTCGGATTATCTCCACGTGAGGGATGGACCGAAGCTCGCCTAGAAGCCATTCAAGGATGCCGTTCTCCAGCGTCAGGGGGTCCCCCCCCGTGACCAGGACGTCCCGCAGAGCCGGAGTCCTGCGGATATAGTCAAGACACGCCTCCATTGCCCGCTTCTCCATCGGGCGGTCCTTCTCTCCGGCGAACCTCCGCCTGGTGCAGTGGCGACAGTACATAGAGCACTGATCGGTCACCAGCATTATACATCTGTCCGGGTAACGATGGGTCAGACCTCGAACGGGAGAGTGACTGTCCTCCCTGAGTGGGTCGAGCAGGTCCTCCGGCGCGGTGTAGGTTTCCGCCAGGGTCGGAACCGCCTGCATCCTTATGGGACATCCAGGATCATGAGGGTCGATAAGGCTGGCGTAGTACGGTGTTATCGCCATCCTCAGTAGGTGAAGGGAACGGTCCAGCGCCTCGATCTCGTCGTCGGAGAGGTCTATGACCTTCCCTAGCGTCGTTGCCTCTGTGACCCTGTGGGACAGTTGCCACCTCCAGTCGTTCCAGTCCCTGTCCTCCACGTCTTTCCATATCTCCGGGCGGTGGCAGGCTCTCATGGCTAAATCCCCTCCCGGTCCAGATAACGACAGTAAACGACCAAGTCGTCCCCACTGTGATAGAAATCCCTGATCCTGCCGCATTCGTCGAAGCCGGTGGAACGGTAGAAATCCCTCTGGTATCTATATGCCTCCTGGCCGGAGGTCTCAACCCGGACTATGGCTCTGTCTCCCTGGGACAGAAGCTCCGACTCCAGGTCCTTCACCAGCTTTTTGCCTCTTCCCTTACTCTGGCTGGCCCTGTCCACCACTATCCAGTAGAGGTCCCAGGAAAAATCGGTCATGGCGGTCCTGCCGTAGACGACGAAGCCCCATATTCCCTCAGGCCCATCCCCGATCAACAGAGAATAGTCCTGGTCGGGGGCCTCGGCCCAAGCGGACAGTACCTCCTCCAACACCTGGACCTCGTCGGTCGAGAAGGCCCCTGTTTCCCTGCCCATATCGGTCAGCCTCCTCACCAATGCGGACCTGACTAGCCCATCCATCAGCTCCGGAAGGTCTAAGCCGGCCTTTCGGCACTGTTTCAGAAAGCCGCTGTCGTCGTTCAGGTCGGGATTGGGGTTGACGTCCAGGACGAAAAACTCCCCGTCCCTCTCCCTCATGTCGACCCTGAAAGGACCTCGGCAGTCCAGTGCCTTCCCCGTCGCCCTGGCCAGGTCAAGGATCTTGGCCTCTTTCTCCGGTGCGACCTCCCCGATAGTGGGGGAGATGGAATAGGAGAGGCTTGCCGGATCCCACTTGGAATCGTACCCCAAATAGGGGGGTAGTTCCGGATATTGGCCGTAGTCTATGCAGGACACCGGAAGGGCCCTGTAGGGATGGTCCCCCAGCAGCCCAACCGAATATTCCGGCCCGTCGATGAAGTACTCCACCGTGACCCCTCCGGGAAAGCCTTGAAGCATCCCGGTGAGGGACTTTTTTAGCTCGTCTTTGTCTGATACCAGAGACAGCTCGTCTATGCCGACGCTCCCGTCCTCCGATGTGGGTTTCAGAAACAGCGGAAACGAGATCCCCTTCAGCCTTGGGTCGGAGGGATCTTTCACGGAAAAACCGTAGGGAACGGCCACATAACTGTCCATCAGCCTCTCCCTGACCGTCTCCTTATCGAGGCAGAGCCTCAGGGTCTCGGCGCCGTTGCCGGTGAAAGGCATGGTCTCCTCCAGAAGGGAGGCGAAACACACCTCCTGTTCCGGCGAGACGGAGAAGCCCTCGAAGAAGTTGAGCGCCACGTGACACCTTTTGTCCAGTATTTTATCCCTCAGGGGAGGCAGGTCCTCCATGTCCTCAGGGGAGATGTCCATTGATACAACAGTATGCCCCAGGGACGTGAGGGCATGAGCCGCCCCGTCTCTGCACCTTATGGAGTCGGTGTTGTCCGGCCTACCGGCTGGCTCCACCCCTGTTAAGGCCAAGATCCTCAATGGCTCGACACGGCCCATCTTTGGACCTCCGGCATGGTCATCCCGTTTCTGCTCAGAGACTCCTCAAGAATAACCCTAACCAGATCTCCGTAGCTGGAGCCGCTCAGGCGGCACAGTATGGGAAGATCGCTGTAGGAAGGTGACATTCCAGGTAGGGGATTGACGTCTATCACCCTGGGTATGCCCATGTCGTCAAGCCTGAAGTCGATCCTGGACACGTCCCGAAGCTCCAGGACGGAGAACGCCTTTAGGGCCGAGCCCTCGAGTATAGACCTCAGCTCTGGCTCTATGGCCTCGGGCCCCTGGTAAAGGATGCGACCCTCCCAGGCCCTCTTGTTCTCCAGGGAATATATAAACGGTCCCTCCTCCTGTGAAGGACAGGAGATCCTCATCATGCCGACCACCCTGGGGGAACCGTTGCCCACCACCCCAACTGTGTACTCTCCGCCTGGCAGGAACGACTCGGCAAGCGCTGGCTGGCTGTATATGGACCATATCCGCCTGATCTTTTCCGCCATATCGTCGGGGCTACTGGACAAAGAGTCGTTGAAGACCCCCTTGGACGAGCCCTCCCACCTAGGTTTAACTATCCACGAGCTATGTTCCTGGAAAAGATGATCCAGCCTCAGAAGGTCCGTCTCGGTTTTAAAGCATCTCATGGCTGGGACCGGAATCCCCCCTGCTGAAAGGTTTCTGTGGGTCAGGAGCTTGTCCAGAGATATGGCCAATGACACCGAGTCCGACCCGGTGAATGGGATGCCCAGGCTCTCCAGGATCGACGGAACCTGAGACTCTCTGCCTCGGAAGGATCCAAGCCCTTCTGCCAGGTTAAACACGAAATCGGGACGATTTGCGGATATGGTCTGAAGGAAATTGTGGTTCTGCTCGATAAACACCGGCTCGAAACCGAGGGACTCTAGCTCCCGAGCGAGGGATTCCACCGTTGCGTAGGAGTCGTACTCCTCGAAGACGTCGCTTTGGCCTTCTAAGCCCTCCGGGCGGAGGTTGCATACGATAGCCACTTTCTTCGGAGAGGGGAAAAGAGGGACGGAACCGGGAGGTTCCAGAAGTTCGTTCATGGTGATAGAGATGCCTCCATTAGTTTTTTCGATATACCTGTCCCGCCTAGGGCGAGACGGACCTATTCTTTTGGCCCTGCCGTTGTAGGTATAGTCGGCTACCTTGGAATTTTTACCTCCTGTTCTGGATATCGCGATTTCTTGGGATTATACGTCCGAACATGTAGGAAAACAATCGGGGGCAAGGTAGAATGAGAGGGTCTTTTAGCCTTGTTTTTATCGATTGGGGAGGGTATCTATGTTTCGTGGTTCTATGATGCTGATACTGGCGGGGGTTTTCTGGGGAGCCTCAGGGACCTTGCAGGCTTTCGGACCGGAGGGAATCTCCCCCCTTGTCTTAGGAGGTGTCAGGATAGCCGTAGGTGGGCTGTGTCTCACTGCCTTCGTGCTGTACAGGGAGGGGACCAGGGCCTTCTCTGGGAGTTGGCCCTGGAAGGACGTCCTTATGGCTTCCGCTGGGATGGCCCTTTATCAGCAGTTTTTCTTTGCCTCCATCCTCAGGACAGGTGTCGCCGTTGGAACCATGGTCGCAATAGGGAGCTCCCCCGTCATGGGAGGACTGCTGGGAAGGCTCTTCCTCGGCGAGAGGCTGACCGCCCGGTGGATGGGAGCCACAATTGCCGCCGTGACAGGATGTGCCCTGCTGTCCCTCGGCGGAAGTCTGACGGTGGACCCGGTGGGCATCGCCCTTGCCCTCTGCGCAGGAACCGCCTTCGGCTTCCTCGGCATGGGGATGAAAAAGGCCCAAGAGGGGCGGTCCTCCCTGGCGGCTATAGCCCTCTGCATGACCTTAGGCGCGGTCCTTGCCTCCCCGGCGTTTTTTTTTGGCTATACGGGATGGGTCTTCACCTCCAAGGGGATCTCAATTGCCCTGGTCCTGGGGGCGATCTGCACCGCCATCCCTTACGGCCTCTACTCCACGGCTCTTAAGGTCGTGCCGGTATCCACCGCCTGCACCCTCACCCTGGCCGAGCCTTTGACTGCCGC
>CAYNAN010000071.1:0-11960 GCA_964395085.1 uncultured Synergistaceae bacterium | reverse complement strand
TGGGACAACCTGAGAAACGTCCTGGACCAGAGCACTGTGAACGTGGTGGTTGGGCTAGGTATGGCTATGGTAATCGCCTCCGGGGGCATCGACCTGTCCGTCGGGTCGGCGTCGGCCCTTATAGGGGTCGCAATAGCCCCGATGCTCAAATCGGCGATCCCGACCACGGTGGTCTGCATAGTGGCCCTGGCGCTGGGCATAGCGGTGGGACTTTGGAACTCGGCCATAATCGTATACATGAGGGTCAACCCCTTTATAGGGACCTTGACGTCCATGTCGATAATGTCCGGGCTGGCCCTGATAGCCACCCAGGGGACGACGGTCTACGGTTTCCCCCGGGCCTTTGCCTTTATAGGTAGAGGGAGAGTCGGAGGCCTTCCGGTGTCGGTGATCCTCTGTTTAGCCCTATTTGTGGCCCTGTGGCTCGCCTTCCGGTTCACCAAGCTCGGCACCTACACCCTGGCCCTTGGCAGCAACCAGGAGGCTCTGAGACGGTGCGGCGTGGCGGTCAAAAGATGGAGAACCGGCCTTTACTGCCTGTCCGGGACCTGTGCAGCTGTGGCGTCCATACTGGTGACCTCCAGGTTAAACAGCGCCGAGCCCCTGGCCGGAGCGATGATGGAGATGGAGGCTATCGCCACGGCGGTACTTGGCGGAACGGCCATCCAGGGGGGAAGAACCTGCCTGGGAGGGACGGTCCTGGCGGGGGTGCTGCTGGCACTGGTGAAAAACGGCCTAACTATGTTGGGGGTGTCCTCCTACTATCAGGGGTTTTCAGTAGGAGTCATCGTCCTGATCTCGGTGATACTCTCGGAGAGATCGGGGAAAAATAGAATTGGAGGGTGATGTATATGGGTAAGTTGAGGTCCATCTGTGGAGCGGTGCTTCTCTGTGCTGTGGCGGCCACGGCCTGGGCGGGAGAGAACCCTATGGTGGCAAAGTCCATAGGGGCTATCGAGGAACAGCTCGGAAAGGCTCCGGCGACCGACGGACAGGAGAGGATCGGGGTATTGGTCATAACCCTGTCCAATCCCTATTGGGTGACCATGAAGGAGCGCTACGGCGAGTGGGCAAAGGAGATGGGCATATCGGTGGAGGTCATGGCGGCCCCGACGGAAAAGGACCTGAAATCCCAGCTCAACACCTTAGAGGCCATGGTGGCGAAAGAGTACGACGGGATAATAGTCACCCCGATGGATCCCTTCAACCTGATCCCCGGGGTGGTCAAGGCAAACGAGAAGGGGATTCCTGTGGTGTGCTCCGGCCCGGAGGTGGACAGAGACGGCCTCAAGCAGGCCGAGGGCACCATGGCTGGCTGGATCAGCGCAACCTTCCAGGACCAGGGTCTTCTGTGCGCCAGGGACATGGCTAAAAGCCTTACCAAGGGATCGAAGGTCGCCATCATAGAGGGTATCCCAGGGGCGGGACAGAGCAGGGCAAGACGGGCAGGAGCCACCGAGGGATTTGAGGAAGCGGGCCTCAACCTGGTGGCGGTCGAGCCTGGAAACTGGGACAGAAACCAGGCCTACAACATAGCGACCAACCTTATAAAGGCCCACCCAGACCTGAGGGGAATCTACTGCGCCAACGACGTCATGGCCCTTGCGGCGGTGGACGCCCTGGAGGTCGCAGGGGTAAAGGACGTGGCGGTGTACGGAACCGACTTCATCCCCGAGGCAGCGGAGGCAATAAAGGCGGGCAGGATGGCCGGATCCACAACCTTCTCCCAGGCCGCCTGGACCAGAGGAGCCCTTCTCTACACCCTTAAGCTGGCAAAGGGGGACCAGGACCTACCGGAGAAGCTCTCAATCCCCATAACCCTGGTAACAGGGGAGAACATCAGCGAATTCGATGGCTGGAGGTAACTCCATCTCCTACCGCCTGGCCATACTGTTCTGCGACCAGGAGAACCCCTTCTGGCAGGAGACCGTGAAGGCTTACGAAAAATCCCTCACCCAGAGGAACCACCAGGTGGATTTTCTCTTCCCCAGAAGGCCTCTGGACAGAGAGGAACAGTCGGAGCTACTGGCGAAGGTCCTTGGCCAAGACTACGACGGGATCATAGTGAACCCCCTGACCGAGGACAACCTCACGGAGGTCATGGCCTCCAGGACAGGAGGTTGTCCTATATTCGACGTAGGGCCAAAGTCCAGACCGACAGGGCAGGCCCTTTGGGGCTACATTCCCCTTTACGTCGCCGACTTCGAGGAACAGGGCAGACTGTCGGCGAGGGAGATCCTGAAGCTCGCGCCGGAAGGCCCTCTGGGCTGCGTCGGTGGACCGGAAGGGGCGAGGCAGGGACGGCTGAGGGTTAAAGGGGCAGTGGAGGAGGCCGGAAAAAGGGCCGTCCATGTACTGCCGACTTTATGGGAGGACTTCACCGAACCCGGAGGGGAGAGGGCCGCCGAGGCCCTCATCCTACAGGGTGCAAGGGCCATATTCTGCGCCAACGACCTCATGGCCCTAGGTGCGATAAAGGCCGCTGGAAGATTTGAAAGCCCGATCGCTATCGGCGGCGTTGACGGAATACCGGAGGCCAAGGAAGCCGTAGAGTCGGGCCTCATGGCCTCCTCGGTGTGGATAGACCCTGTGGAGACGGTAGAGGCGATTATGGAAGCGGTGGAGGCGTTTTTATCGGAGGGAAAAACCCCAGGAGGATACCTGACGAGAAATATACCGATCTACAGAGGGTAAAAAGCGGCCCCCATCCCAATCGAGAGGGATAGGGGCCGCTTTGTCGGATCAGCTCGGCACGGTTCGGCCTAAAAAGGGCAATAGGAACAGGCTTCTTCCGCCGTAGAACAACAACAGCGACGCCCATAGACCGTGGTTGCCGAAGGGGCCGAACATAAGCCAGTATGCGACCATGAACAGGGCCAGAGCCATCACGGTGGAGTTCCTGACCGGAGCCGTTCGGGAGACGCCGGTGAATATCCCGTAGAACACCAGCCCGAATGCGGCGCAGAGGGGATAGAGGGCAACCCACATGCCGTACCTCGCAGCGGTGTCCAGCACCGCGTCCAAATCGGTGAAAACCGCCATAAGAGAGGACGAAAAAGCCACGTACAGGAGCGATAGCAACAGGGCCACCAGCGAGCCCCACATGGCGCTGACTTTCCAGACCGACCGCAACAGCTCTCGATCCCCCCGTCCTGCCGCCCTTCCGGCGAAAACGCTGGAGGCGTTTGCGAACCCGTCGAAAAGGTAGGCCATGAGGGACTGGATCTGAAGCAACACCGAGTTTGACGACAGCAGGACTGTCCCTAAAGACGCGCTGGCGGCGGTGAAGACGTTTATCTGGACCAACAGACACAGGGTCCTCACCATGAGATCTCGGTTTACCCTGAAAACCCCCACCATGGCCTCTCGGTCGAAGATCCTCCTTAAATTGATAGGGGCGAAGTTGCCGTAACGGTACATCAGCCTGATTCCGATCAGAGAAGACGTAGCCTGAGATATCAAGGTGGCCGACGCTATTCCAGCCACGTCCATGGAGAGGCCGTAGACGAAGAACAGGTCTAGAACTACGTTTAACAGGTTCCCCGAGATCTGCATGAACATGGAGGCCTTGACCTTCATCTGGCCCATCAGCCAGCCCAGGATGACGTAGTTGATCAGCACACAGGGAGCTCCCCATATTAGGATCCTGAAATACCGCTCCACCACGTCCCATACCTCCGGCTCCGGGGATATGACTAAGGCGGCGGCCCGGAGGACTACCCCCTGTACGAGGACGAAGGCTACCCCGATGGAGGCAGCTATCCCGAGGGGACGATAGAAGGATATCATCCTGTCGTCTGGATCGTCCGAATCAAGAGATTGAGCGCTAAAGCCTGTGGTGCTCACCCTTAAAAAGCCGAAAAGCCAGTACAGGGTGTTGAATATCACCGCTCCCACCGAGACCCCCGCTATGAAGGCCGGGTCTCCAAGATGGCCCACCACGGCGGTGTCCACCGAGCCCAACAGCGGCTGGGTTACGGTGGACAGGATAAAGGGCAGGGCGACGGCCAGATACTCACCGTGTTTGAGTCTCATATGGCGGCCTCGGAGCCAAAAAGGTGGCAGGCCACAAGATGATCGGCCTCTCCCTTGAAGGGGTTCAGTGTAGGCTTTTCCCTTTTACAGATATCCATGACCACGTCACACCGATCCTGAAAGGGACAGCCAGGAGGGACGTCGGCGGCGCTTGGGGCCTCGCTCTCGATCGCCTTTATCCTTCGGGAAAAGTCCATCCTCACGGAGAATATGGAGCCGAGCAGGGCCTTTGTGTAGGGATGTCTCACCTTTTTATCTATGTCCATCGACGTGGGGGTCACCTCTACTATATGGCCGAGGTACATTACGGCCAGCCTGTGGGCTATGGCGTTTATGAGGGCTACGTCGTGACAGATAAACATCATTGTCGTGCCACGCTCCCTCTGCAATCTAACCAAAAGCTCCGCCACGTTCCTCTGAACCGACACGTCCAGGGCACTGGTCGACTCGTCGCATACCAGGACCTCCGGCTCCACCGACAGGGCCCTGGCTATCCCCACCCTCTGTATCTGACCACCGCTCATGCTGTGAGGATAGCGATACAGGAGGTCCGCCGGCAACTCCACCATATCCAAAAGCTCCAACGCCCTGAGGTCCTTGTCCCTTTTATCGATAAGCCCCAGGTTCATCAGCGGCTCGGTCACTATGTCGACGACCCTTTTCCTAGGATGAAACGACAGCAGGGAGTCCTGAAAGACCATCTGGATGTTCTTGCAGTTGCGACGGCGCTCCCCCCTGGACATACCCACCAGGTCCCTCCCCCTGTAGAGGATCCTGCCCTCCGTCGGTGCCTCCATGGATAGGAGCATCTTGGCAAGGGTCGACTTCCCACAGCCGCTCTCCCCCGCAACTCCCAGAGTCTCCCCTTTTCTGAGGGTCAGACTCACGTCGTTACAGGCCATCAGGGATCGACGAGGGCAGAACGGCCCTCTGCCACGACAGCTAAAACGCTTTGAGACCCCTTCGACCCGGATTATCTCGCCCTCGTCAAGCAAACCTGGCTCCCCCTATCTCCGGGACCGCCTCCAGAAGCTCCCTGGTGTAATCCGACCGAGGGCGACACAGTATCTCCTCCCTGGTTCCCTGTTCCTCTATACGGCCGTCCTTCATCACCACGATACGATCGGACATGTAGGCCGCCACCCCTATATTGTGGGTCACCATGACGATGGTCGTGCCGTATCGCTCCCTCATCTCCATCATCTGCCCCACTATCTGGGCCTGGGTCGTCACGTCCAGGGCGCTGGTCGGCTCATCGGCGAGCAGTAGGTCGGGGTTGAAGGTCATCGCAATGGAGATCCCCACCCTCTGCCTCATGCCACCGCTGAGCTCGAAAGGGTAGCTTCTCATCACGTTATCCGGGTCGGACAGGCGCATCTGTCTCAACATTGAGACGGCGATGTCCCACGCCTCAGACTTTGTGACGTCGGAGTGGAGCCTTATATATTGGACAAACTGGGCTCCGACGGTCCTTATGGGGTTCAGCATTACTCCAGAGTCCTGAAATATCATGGATAGATCGCTCCCCCTCAGCCTCCGCCACTGGGAGCTCGAATAGCCCGAGACGTCCTGGCCGTTAAGGAGTATCCTCCCGGAGGAGATAGATGCCGATCTGGGAAGTGCCCCTATGACCGATCGGATCACGGTGGTCTTGCCGCTTCCGCTCTCTCCTACCAGACTGACGATCTCGCCCTTGCCGACCGAGAGGCTAAAGCCGTCCACGGCAGGCGGTCCGCCCACCCCTCCACGTCCGTATATAACGGAGAGGTCCTCTATCTCAAGCATGGCCCTACTCCGCTGTGTCCACGTCCTTGGTCATCCAGTAATAGTCCATGGGGAAAAGTTTCAGATCGGTGACCTTTTTGGACGAGAACAGATACGTCACCTCACAGCCGAAAAAGACGCTGGCGGCGTCGTCCACTATCGCCTGCTGGATCTCCACTATCAGATCCCTCCGTTTGGCGGGATCGAACTCCATGGCAAGCCGATCCATGAGGGAATCGACCTCCTTGTTACTGTAGCCGGCCTTATTGGAGTTTGGGGCCTCCTTGGAGTAGGTCCTCCAGTACTCCCTAAGGAAGTTCTCAGGGTCACCGGTGTTTGCCGCTAGGACACACCATATGATGAGGTCGAAGTCCCCGGCCTCCTGCTTGTCCAGCATGGTCTCGTAGCTGACGGTGTCTATGGTGACCTTTATCCCGACCTCTCTCAGGTTTATCTGAGCTGCCTGGGCGTAGATACCCAGCTCCGCACGGCTATCGTATATGACGAAGTTGAGGTCTATAGGGCTTCCATCCGGGGCCTCCACATACCCGTCTCCGTCTACGTCCCTGTAGCCGTTGTCGGATAGGAGCTTTCTGGCGGAATCCTGATCGAATGAGTTAGGGTCAACTATGTCGTCGAAGCCGAAGTCCAGAGACGGAGGGATTGGAGCTTTCCCGACGGTGGCTCCACCCTCGAGGAGCACGTCCACGTAGGTCTGTCTGTCCAGGGCACGGATAAGGGCCTGACGGAGGACCTTGCTCCCAAGGGCTCCCTTTTGGTTCATAAAAGCTAGGGTAGTCCTCAGGGCGGGGAGGGACTGGGTGGTAAATTTAGAGCTATCCGCAAAGGTCGGAGCGTTGCCTGACTTGAGGTTGTAGGCCACGTCGATCTCTCCTGCCTGAAGGGCCATCTCCCTGGTCACCTGGTCGCCTATGACCTTGAACTCAACCCTGTCGAAGGGCACGTGACCGCCCCAGTAGTGATCGTTTCTCACCGCTATACAGATATCGGATGCCCTGAAGGACTCCACCCTATAGGGGCCGGTGCAGACAGGCCCATCCATGGCAAACCTATCGGTATCGGCGGTGGTATCCACGATTATGAACAGAGGCTCCGCCAGGCTCCCTGGGACGTTGAAGGTCGGCTCAGGGGTGGTGATTACAAGGCTCTGGCCCTCCACCTCCATGGAGCTATATTTGAAGAAAGCGGTGGAGGCCCTTTTGCTGAGCTTGAAAGTCCGCTCCAGCGACGATTTGACTATCTCGGGGGTCATATCGTTGCCGTTGGAGAACTTGACACCCTCCCTTATGTGAAAGGTCCAGGACTTCCCGTCCTCAGAGCATTCCCAGCTGTCGGCCAGACAGGGTTTGGGGGTGCCCTTTTCATCGAAACGGACCAAGGTCTCCCCTATACCGTAGCGACTGATAACCCAGCTGAAATACTGGGTCGTCGGCTCCAGAGTGTCGGCAAAGCTGGTTACGCCGACCCTCAAGGTCTTCTCCGCGGCGAAAAGCTCCACCGGCCCAGCGCAGGCGAGAAACAAAGAGCAAAGGGACACAAAGGCCCAACCACGTAAGCTTCTGGTAGAGAACATCGTATAAAACCTCCAAAATAGAATTTTATCCACTGTGCCTGGGATCCATCATGTCCCTCAGGCTATCTCCAAAAAGGTTAAAGACCGCCACCACCATTATCACCGCGACGCCGGGGTAGACCATAAGCCACGGGGCCCTGGCGAGATATGGCCTAGCCTCGTTCATCATCAGCCCCCACTCGGGGCTGGGGGCTCTGGCCCCAAGGCCGAGAAAGGACAGGGCAGCAAGCTCCAGCATCATGCTCCCTATGTCTGTGACGGCGGTTATGAGCATGGTAGGAAATATCACCGGTAAAATGTAGCCAAATACCACCCTCCCGGAGGTGGCGCCGGAAAGCCTCGCCCCCTGGATGTAGAGGGAGGTCTTCGCCTTCAGAACCAGGCTTCTGGACAACCTGGTGTACTTGGGCCAGGTCACGGCGGTGACGGCGATCACCGCGTTCGTCGCGCTGCTTCCCAGCATTCCGGCGATGGCTATCGCCAGGACCATGCCGGGAAAGGCTATCATCATGTCCGAAAAACGCATGATAACGCCGTCTATAAAGCCCCCGAAATAGCCCGATATCAGCCCGAGAAAGGTCCCTATAATCGATACAGATATGACCACAGCGAAGGACATGGACAGGGAGGCCCTTGTCCCGTATATGATCCTGGAGAGCAGGTCCCTTCCCATCTTATCCGCCCCAAGGGGATACTCGTCACAAGGGGCCTTCAGCGAGTCCCTCATGGTGGCGTCGAAAGCTCCCTTAGGGGCAATGGCTGGAGATAGCAGGGCCACAGAGATAACCATCACACACATAGCCGCAAAGACCGCGAACCTCGCCCTCATGGCCTCACCTCGAAACCCCTCTAAGCCTAGGGTCGAGATAGTTGTACGACACGTCCACGGCGAGATTTATGACCATGTAGACCAGGGAGATCCACAGCACGTATCCCTGGACCATGGGATAATCCCTGGCGGATATGGCCTGGACCGCCAGGTTACCCAGGCCGGGCCAGGAAAAAATGATCTCCACCACAGCGGTTCCCCCGAGAAGGCTGCCCAAAGACAGTCCCAGCAGGGTTATCAGAGGTAGCACGGCGTTGGGAAGGACCTCTCGCCAAAGTATGGCGAACCTGGACTCCCCTCTGACCTCCGCTCCCAAGACGTAGTCCTGGTTAAGCTCCTCAAGGACCGCCGTCCTGACCTGTCTCGTATACTTCGCCGACATGGCGAAAGCAAGGGTTAAAGCGGGCAGAAAAAGATCCCTGAGGCCCTGCCCGGTGGAGACAACGGAGACCATCCTGAGCTTTAGGGCAAAAAAGCTGAGCAACATGAGGCCGACCCAGAAGTTGGGAACCGAGACCCCCAAAAAGGTCAGGCCTCTTATGGTATAGTCGGGCCATCTGTCGTGATAAACCGCCGCTACGACACCGGCAGGCACCGCGACGCAGAGCATCATGACCAAGGAGGCCAAGGTCAGCTTCAGTGTGGCGGGGAAAAAATCCATCATCCTGACCGCCACAGGCTGTTTGGACGAATAGGATATTCCCAGGTCGCCACGTAGAACGTCGAAAAGCCATGACCCATACTGGACCAGAAAAGGACGGTCCAGGCCCAGCTCCGCCCTGGTGGCAGCCAACAGCTCAGGTGAGGCCACCTGTCCCCCGGATTTGAGCATCGCCTCCGCCGGGTCGCCCGGCGAGAGGTGCATGAGGGAGAAAGCTATAAAGCTGACGCCGAGCAGGACCAACACCATCTGTAATAGCCTTCCTAAAAAATCTTTTTTACTCAAACTCAATACCTCCCGCAAAAGAAAAGAGCTCATTATCTATAAATATTTAATTTTAAAAGAGCACAAAAACAGAGCCCCCATACCCTCGTATGAGAACACCTCAAAACCATGGACGGTATCCTGACTCTCAGTCATCCTACTCTCACGCCTTCCCACAAAACGAGCTGTTTTGCAGTGGCTTAATGTGATTTCGTCGTGATCACAGTAGCGGGGCTGTGCCGGAATTGCACCGGACTTCCTCAAACCATGGCCTGTACTTTATTCGGTTATAGAGATCATGATAATACTCGGGGTAGCTTATCCCACGTGTTGCTACCTGTCAAGCAGATTGAACTTTGAACATCAAGACAACGAGGATAAAGACAGACTCGACTTAAGCCGGGGAGGGATTCGGATAGGGAGACAGAGCGGTACATATGGCAGATCATCTCATCAAGGGCATCGCTCCTGTGAGGCTGTTGACCTTTTTTGCGTCGCCACAGACCGCCAGTCCCAGGTAGCTGTACCGGCTCTCGTCGACGGAGGCTGCTTTATCAATGTACTCCTCGTAGACCTGGCATCTACGGGCTACGTCGGAAAAATCCACCACCGTCAGGTCCTCGTACTGGGAATCGTAGAGCCTACGACGTAGCTCTTTAAGGCCCTCCTCGGATCCCTTAAGGACGGGAACTGGAACCTTTACTATCCCCTTGTGGGTAAACCCGCTGCCGTCGGTGACGTCCTCGCCGACCACCTCGGGGAACTGCCTTCCCAAAGATATTCCCAGTATGGCGGCGGTATTGGCCATCACACCCAAGGGAAGTTTATCGTTCAGCAGCAGGACCAACTTCATGTTTTTCAAGACAAAACACCTCTTTCTATTTAAACAGCGCTCCGTAGCTACTGGGCGTTATTCCCAATAGCTTTTTAAAGCAGTTGCTAAAATGGCTCTGATCGTGAAAGCCGGTCGAGCAAGCCACGTCTACAGTCGACATTCCCTCCGCAAGAAGCTTTCTGGCCCTGTTTATGCGCACCGTCTCGAGATATCGATGGGGGGATATGCCTACTTGTTCGTTAAAGGCCCTTATGAGGTGATACTTGCTGATCCCAGCGACGGAGCTTAAGAGATCAAGTGTCACAGGTTCGCCGTAGTTTGACTCCAAAAAGTCCACCACGTCCTTTATCCTTGAGGATTCGAGGGAGAAATTCCTGTTGGAGAGGCCACACAGGTCTATAAGCCTGGCCATCAGGGCGAGAAAAAGCTCCTCCTTCTCCATTTCAGGAGCTCCGCATGAGATACACCGGTGAAGGCGCCGAAGCAACAACACAGAGAGTCCATCGGGAACCACGTTTCGATCAAAGACGGAAAGTTTATCCCCTCCCAATGTCTCCGACATCGCCCGTGCCATCACATCCGCCCCTATGTTTAGGGACCGATAGTCCAAAGGATCCTCGCCGAACTGACGGCAGGAATGGCTTTCCCCTGGAGATATAAGTATCACGTCTCCAGGGGAGATACAGCTCTCATCCCCTCGACAGACAAATCTACGCCGGCTCCTCTCCACGAAGCCTATGACATAATAATCGTGGGAATGGCATGGGAACTCCTGCACCAGCCCTCTAAACCCGTAGGCCTCAAATCCAAGGTTCGGATCGTAGTAGACACTCCGACTTTCTGTCATGTCAGCACTCCCCTCGCAAACTACGATCAGGTTACCACCCCGGGGACGAAATCTCTTGCAAAATGTTGCTCCCTGGGCAAACTATGCTCAAGAAGGGTAGACGCAGGTCATGTTTCTGCCTCGCTCCTTGGCGAGATAAAGGGCTTTATCCGCCCGACTCACAAACTCGTTTATCGGCTCCCCTGGCCTGTATTGGGTTACGCCGAAACTTGCGGTCACGGAGATATCGCCGTCGATGAGATATCCCTCGACGGCCTTCCTGGCTCTCTCTGCACAATCAAAGGCCTCGGATACGTCGGTATCGGGAAGGACCACTAAAAACTCCTCCCCTCCCCATCTCCCAACCTCGTCAGACTGCCTTAAAGAGTCCACAATAGTCGCAGCTACAGACAGGAGAACCTTATCCCCGACCTCATGTCCAAAGGTATCGTTTACCCTCTTGAAAAAATCTATGTCGACCATGATAAGGGACAGGTCACCGGCGTTATGATCGATCACGTTGGTCTTGGCCACCAGCATCTGGTCCATCTTCCTCCGGTTCCACAACTCGGTAAGAGAGTCCCTTGTGGCCAAAAACTCGAGTTTTTCGCTGTAGGACTGGATGCTCCTCATCTTTTCCTCTATGACCGCTATCATTTTTACGAGGGCCCTTGAGATATAGCATATTTCCCCTGTGGAACTGAGATGGGTGTTAGAGATAGAACGACGAAGCTCCTCCAGACTGGCGTGGTTTTCGGAGTAATCGACAAGGGCATCCACTATCTCCGTATAGGGCCTGAAATGCCTGTTTAGAAAAAACAATAACAAGATAACAGTTCCTGCTGTTACCACCGCAAAGGCGCTTAAAATATCGCCCTGAAGGCGCAGAAGCCTTAAATACTCAGGAGAAGGAAGAAATGAAAGGCTAAAAACACCGTCTCCGACGGAGATCAAGATGGGGTTCTCGATGGAGGGACTAAGCTTTGTGGGAGAAGTCGAGGCGATCGTCCCCAAAAAAGACAGTCTCATGTCTTTTTCCGTCAACAATCCCTCAAGGAACTTTTCGGTTATGTCTTTAAAGATCGACACATAACCCACCACAGTGTCGTTATACTTATACACCGGATAGCAGGCCACCAGAGCCTCTTGGCC
>CAYNAN010000070.1:2668-11982 GCA_964395085.1 uncultured Synergistaceae bacterium | reverse complement strand
GTGGACGACGTGGAGGAAAATCGCCAGATGCTGGAGGCCATGTTGGACATGGATGGATTTGAGCTAAAAGAGGCGTCAAACGGCCTGGAGGGGGTGGAGCTTTTTGAGAGTTGGAGCCCCGACGTGGTCCTGATGGACATGAGGATGCCGGTGATGGACGGATACGAGGCGACCGCCAGGATCAAGAGGCTGAAGGGGGATTCCCTGGTGGTGGCGGTCACGGCCAGCGCTTTCGACGACGACGAGAGGGAGGTTATGCGCTCCGGGGTCGACGGCTATATCAGAAAGCCCCTTGTCCCGGAGGACCTTTTCGGCCTGCTGTCCGAGAAACTGGGACTGAAGTACGTCTATAGGGACGCTCCTAATCCCTCGGATGGAGCGTCGAGATCCGACGATATACGTTCGCTATCGAGGGATTTGGTGCAGGAGATGGTCGAGGCGGTGGAGGACGGGGATATGGCCAGGTTGGAGGGCCTTATCACCAAGGTAAAGGAAACCTCTCCGTCGCTGGCGGAAAGGCTGAAGGGGTTGGCGGAGAGCTACGATTATCCTGGTCTGGAGTTCATTCTTGGGAGAAAGGGGGATGAGGCATGATCAATGAAAACCGACAGACGACCATCATGTTGGTGGACGATACCCCCGCCAATTTGGAGGTCCTCCGGGAGATGCTCCAGCAGCAGGGTTATAGGATACTGCTTTTCCCGAGCGGGAAGACGGCCCTAAGGGCTTTGGAGAGGAACCTCCCGGACCTGATACTTTTGGATATCCTCATGCCCGAGATGGACGGTTTCGAGGTGTGCCGACGGATAAAGTCGGACCAGAGGCTGCGGGATATACCCGTGATATTCATAAGCGCCCTGGACGACACTGCGAATAAGATAAGGGCCTTCTCCGAGGGAGGGGTCGACTACGTCACCAAGCCCTTTCAGGAACAGGAGACATTGGCGAGGGTGGACATTCACATAAGGCTTAAAAGGGTGCAGCAGGAGCTGAGGGATCACACTTTACACCTTGAGGAGCTGGTTCAGGAGAAGGTCAAGGAGATATCCAGTTCTCAGATGGCCACGATCCACGCCATGTCGAAGCTTGCCGAGTATCGGGACGATCAGACGGGACAGCACATAGAGAGGACCAGGGAGCTCTGTCGGATGCTGGCGGTGGAGCTCAGGCGAAATCCTGCCTACGCACACCTCATCGACGATACTTTCATAGACAACATCTACCATGCGTCCCCTCTCCACGATATAGGCAAGGTGGGCATCCCAGACGGGATACTGCTCAAGCCGGGCAAGCTCACGGATGAAGAGTTTGAGATCATAAAAGGCCACGCCGCTATTGGAGCCGATACTCTGGACTGCGTGAGGGACAAGTATCCAAAAAACGAGTTCGTCAGGATGGGAATAGACCTCGCCAGATATCACCACGAGAAATGGGACGGCAGCGGCTACCCTGAGGGACTTTCCGGTGAGGACATACCTCTCAGTGCCAGGATAATGGCGCTCGTGGACGTCTACGACGCGTTGCGCTCCGAGAGGTCTTACAAGATCCCCTTCTCACACGATAAGTCCTGCCAGATAATCAGGGATGGCAGAGGATCTCACTTTGATCCAGCGGTGGTTGACGCATTTTTCTCCATCGAGGCTAAGTTCGATAAGGTGTTTTAAGCGGATCGGAGGGAGCCTGCCAGGCTCCCTCCGACGATTTTACGTCACACTATCCTGTGGTTGCGCACTAAAAGCCCTTCGAAACGATCGGCCGAGATCGGTGGGCTGTAGAGAAATCCCTGAAGGACATCGCAGCTCATCCCCTTCAGCAGGTCTCTTTGCTCCTCCGTCTCGACCCCCTCCGCGACCAGTTCCTTGCCCAGGGCGTGTCCAAGGGTGATTATAGCCTCGGTTATCGCCAAGTCATCCTGGTCGTCGGCTATCCCTGAGATGAAGGACCGGTCTATCTTCAGTCGTCGGACCGGGAATCTTTTGAGATAGCTCATGGAGGAGTAGCCGGTCCCAAAGTCGTCTATGGATATGCCCATCCCCATGTCTACAAGTCGGTGCATTACCTCTGCCGACCTCTCCTCCGACTTTATCAGTATGTTTTCCGTGAGCTCCAGGTCGAGACAGTCGGGGGGAAACTCGGTCTCTTTCAGTATGTTCGACACCTTAACCACCAGCGCTGGGTCCCTAAACTGACGGGCTGATAGGTTTACCGAGAGCCTGAGCTTGCCGAAGGATTTTAGCCATATTATCGACTGGGAGCAGGCTTTTCTGAGGACCCATTCGCCAAGAGGGACTATCATCCCAAGTTCCTCCGCCACTGGGATGAACTCATCGGGCATTATGAAACGTCCAAGGTGGCTTGATCGCCATCTCAGCAGGGCCTCCATTCCGCCTATCCTGCCGTCGCTGGCGTTGATCGTAGGTTGGTAGTAAACCTCGAACTCCTCACGGTCCAGGGCTTCCCTCATGTAGGTTCCCATCTGGAAGTATCTCTGAGCTTCCGAGGAAAGGGACTGGGAGAAAAGCCTGAAGGAGCCCTTCCCCGCTATCTTGGCTGCCTGAAGGGCGACCCCTGCGTTGGTCAGTATGTCGTCCCCGTTTTTCCCGTCGTCAGGGTATATGGCCACGCCGCAGCTCATTGATGTGTCCACCCTGTGACCAGCTGTCAATATAGGGTCGGAAAAAAGCTGCCCTATCTCCTCCGCTATGGCAAAAACCGACGACCGGTCCCTGATTCCGGTGACTAAAAGGGCAAATTCGTCGCTCCCCACCCTGGCGACCGAATACCCCGCTCTCTCGATAGTGGCAAACCTTCGGCCTATTTCTATCAGGACCTCGTTTCCCACAGCGTGGCCAAAGGATCCGTTGATATATCCGAAATCGTCAAGGTCGCACAGGAAAAGGCCCACCATACTGTCTTTTCCGTCACTGGAGGATACCGCCATGGACAGACGGTCCAGAAAAAGCAGCCTGTTGGGCAACCCCGTGAGATCGTCGATCTGCCTCTGTGATCTCAGTGTGTCCGATACCCTGCGAAGCTCCTCGGTCTGGGAGGTCACCAGCTTCTCTAGTCTCAGCCGGTACTCGTGGTTTTCCCTCTTGAGCCTTGCCCTTGACAGTCCCTGTTCGACGGCGTGGCGGAGGACCGCGATGTCGGTTATGGGTTTCATCAGGTAGTCCCAGGTGCCGAGCCTGATAGCCTGGACCACGTCCGAGACGTCTCCATCTCCCGATACCATTATGACGGGGAGGTTGGGAAACCTTGGCACTACTCGCTCCAAAACGTCCAGGCCGGACATGCCAGGCATCATTATATCCAGGAGGATCAGATCGGGCAGGGATTTTTCCAGGGAGTCCAGGGCTTCATTGCCGGATGAGGCCGTCGAGACGTCGTAGCCCCAATCCTCAAGACAGAGGGCAAGGCTCTGCTGTACGGAAACGTTGTCGTCTACCACAAGTATGGATGCCACTTCGTCATCTCCCTTTCGCCAAGGCCATTATGCGTTCCACCAGTATCGATAGGTCCGATATGGGTTTTTTGTATATCGGGACGTCACGCAGTTCCGGGACACCGGTAAAATCGGTCGATCCAGTGTATATTATGCAGGGTAAATTTGGTGAAATTTCTCTCAATATAGGGATAAGCTGGTCTCCCGAGATTCCCGGTAGCCTGAGGTCCACCACCGCGACCTGGATTTCCCCCGGCCTCAACCATTCCAAGGCCTCCTCCCCACTTCCGAAAGTTTCCACCTCCAGCCCCCAGTCCTCGAGAAAAGCCGCGAGGCTGGAACAGACCCCTGGATCGTCGTCCACCACCATAACCCTCACCAAAGCTATCCCTCCCTCACAAGGGGGATCTCCACGACAAAACGACATCCGCCTTCCTCTGGCCTCTCAAGGTACATAGATCCTCCGTGATTTTCCGTCACTATAAAGTAGGAAACCGAGAGCCCAAGTCCAGTCCCGTCTCCCACCTTCTTTGTGGTGAAAAAGGGCTCGAATATCCTCTTCGCTGTTTCCTCCGACACCCCAGGGCCGTTGTCCTGCACCGACATCCTGGCTAGGTCTCCCCTGACCTGCACCGATAGGGAGAGCTTTGGCTCCGATGCCCCGCTTCCCCACATGGCCTGAGAGGCGTTTTTCATCAGGTTAAGCAAGACCTGCTGTATCTGACCAGGCTCGCACAGAACGCTTGGCATTTCGGGATCGTAGTCTTTCTCCACGACGATATTCCTGAAGTCGTACTTTTTCTTGAGGTCGTAATCGTTTCTGGCGAGCTCTAAAGTCCTGTCCATCAGGGAGCACAGGTCGCAGTGGACTGCGTCCCTCCCCTTCCTTGCGAAGTTCAGCATCTCTTTGACTATGTAGGCTGCCCTCTCGCTGGACTCCTGTATGGAGGACAGCATGTCGGTTATCTTTCTGTCCTCCATGTAGCGCAGAAGGCACTCCATGTCTATGCCAGCGATCTCCGCCGACTTGAGGTTCGCTGGCATTGTCGAAAGCAGCCTGTTTTTGAGGACCGCCACGCCCTGGAGTATTCCGGCCAGTGGGTTGTTTATCTCGTGGGCCATCCCAGCGGCAAGCCCTCCGACTGAGAGCATCTTCTCCGACTGTATCATCATCTCCTCAAGCCTGACCTGCTCGGTCACGTCGTCTATCCTTATGACCGCTCCGTCGAGGCAGTTAGCCACAAGGGGATAGATCGTCACGTCCTCGAAGCGGATCTCGTCCCCATAGTGGGAGGGTATCTTCTTCATGGATACGGGCTTTTTGTCGGCTAAGGCCTTTCTTATTCCCTCCAGCTTGGGGCCTATAGACGGCAATACCGATGACAGGGGTTTCCCTACCGCATCGGATGCCCTTATGCCGGAGGCGTTCTCAGCGCCGAGGTTCCACTGGGTGACCACCTCATCGGGATCCACGGCGATCAGAATCGATGGCATAGAGTCTATGACGTTGTAGAGGTAGGCTTTAAGAGCTCTGAGCTCCGCCTCTATCGCCCTTCTCTCGGCTATCTCCTTCTCCAACTCTCTGACTTTCTTCTGGAGCTCGGGATAATAGCTCTTACGGCCCGAGACCCCGCCAAGGCCGACTATCCTGAGCCTCAGATCCTTTTCGTCGTCATAGTGCCCTGACATATATGTCCTCCAGCTCACTTTTATTAAATGCTATCGGGTTCGTCACCATACAGGGATCCTGGAAGGCGTTGGCCGCCAGGGTCGGTATTTGGTCTAGGGTAACTCCCCTCTCCCTAAGCCCTCCTACGATACCGGCTTTCTCTCTAAGAGAGAGGATATACAGGACGAGGTCATCCCTGACTTGGTCGTCGGAAACCCCCTTAGTCTGTATCCCTGTGGTTTCGGCGAGTACTCTGTATCTCTCCGGTGCGCCTGGAAAGTTTTTCTCCACCACCGAGGCCAGTAGAAGGGCGTTGCACTCTCCGTGGGGTAGGTCTAGATATCCGCCTAGGGCGTGGGCCATGGCGTGTACCGCTCCTAGGCTTGCGTTTGAGAATGCCAGTCCTGCCTCCATGCTCGCCATCATTATGGGCTTTCTGTGCTCGTCGTTTTCAAGGGCAATCAGGAGGTGGCGAGATATTATCTCCACCGCGGCAAGGGCGTGGAGGTCCGTGACCACCGAACTGCCAGTCGAGACGTAGGCCTCCATAGCGTGGGTGAGGGCGTCTAAGGCGGTGCAGGCAGTGAGGTATCGGTCCATAGTGGAAAGGGTTTCAAAGTCCACCAGGGCGATGTCGGGAACTATCGCCTTGCTCACTATGGCGACCTTGACTCCTCTGCTCTCGTCGTTGATTATGGCGAACTGAGAGACGTCGGCGGAGCTTCCTCCTGTGGTCGGAACGCAGATCAAGGGTGGGATTGGAACCGCCACCATATCGACCCCCCGGTAGTCCAGTATGTTGCCCCCGTTGGATACGACTATGCCTATTCCCTTAGCTGTGTCCATGGGGCTGCCCCCCCCTACAGCTATCAGTCCGTCGCATCCTCCAGATACATAGGCTTCAACTCCTGCCATTACCTGTGAGGTCCTGGGGTTTGGCAACACATCGGAGAATATGGTCCACTCTACCCCCTCCTCGTCGAGGGATCGCCAGGCCCTTTCTGCCCAGCCAGAATCCATAACTCCTGGATCGCTAACCAGCAGCACCCTGTTAAGGCCGAGGTTAGCCGCACAGGGGCCAACTAGATCTATAGCACCAGGGCCAAACATGACTTCCGGCATGATAAACCTTCGGAGCTCGTCGTATTTTTTCGTCATAAGAGAACCCCCCTCCGTTACCGTCCATTCTACCTCATTCTTCGGACGATTTCGCCTCGGGTAGGAGGCTTCACGCCATCGCCCCAGTCGGGAGTTTGTTGTATAGTGGCGTTGACGGTTAAAATTATGGATAGCTGTAAGAGGGGAGATTGGTATGGATGAGGAGACTAGACTGTCTGGGGGATTTTTGTCCCATTCCTGGGATCAAGGCCAGGTTAGCCATGAACGGAATGAGACCAGGGGATCAGGTCCTACTGGTCTCGGACCACAGTTGTGCTCCTCTGAACGTCAGGGACGCAGCGGAGGAGATGGGGTGTTCCGTGGAGATAGATGAGGTTATACCGGGGGTGTTCGAGATGGTCATCAGCAAAAGCTCTCCTTCCCCCGATGAAGCATGAAATCTATGAAGGTATATAGCTCGGGCTTCTGGAGGGAGGATCGGTGGTAGACGATCGAGACTGGGCAGCTTATCTCCACGTCAGGGATAACGTGTTGTTTTAGCATGTTGAGGTACAGCTCTTTTTTGATGGTGACGTAAGGGACTATGGAGACCCCGTCGTCGTTCGCCACCGAGGCCTTGAGGGCCTCTAGGCTTCCCATTTCCATGACTATATTGAGGCTTTCCGGGGAAACGCCGTTATCGGAGAAGGCCTTGTCTATGACCCCTCGGAGCCCCGATCTGCTGGGACACAGGAGCAAATTCATAAGAGCAAGCTCTCTGAGCGATCGGACCTGTCCGATCGCTTTGTTTTTTGGGGAGCTGATTATAGCCAGTTGGTTGTCCATCAGCTTATGGACTATTAGATCATGGTCGTTGTCCTGTTCCTGGGAGATGAAGCCTATGTCGGCCCTGAAGTTCCTGATGTCCTCAAGGACGTTCTCGGTGTAGTTGCAGGTGTTGTTGAACCTCACAGAGGGGTTCTTTCTCTGGTAAACAGTCAGGGCGCAGGGGACCAAATATTCACAGATGCTGGTGGATGAGGTAACTCGGATAATCGATATGGACTGGTGCTCCAGAAGCTCCATCTCGGTCTGCATCTTTTTGTAGAGGTCCTCGAATATCTGGGCGTAGTTGAAGAACAGCTCTCCCGACTTGGTGAGGGAGACCCCCTGGTTGCTCCTCAGCAGAAGCAGTGTGTCCATTTCCTCCTCCAGCTGCTTGAGCTGTTGGCTCAGAGCCGATTGGCTGACATGAAGCTTCTGGGCGGCTTTGGATATGCTCTTTTCCTCGACTATGGTGATAAAGGATTTTATCGTGGATTGGTTCATATATTAGTCCTCCTGTCCATCGGAAAGCACGATGGTGCATAAGTTTATCCGTTAACCACTACAACAGGATAAAGGATATAATGACCTCAGATCACGAAAGTTAAAACATTAACAAGGAGGGAGGTGTGAAAAGATGGAAAGAGAAAGAAAATCCCCCCAGAAGAAGAAAAAGGCCAACCAACTTCCAATTGCCACTATTTTACTGGTGATTATTATAGCCATTGGATTTTATCTAGGCAAGTTCAGCCCCAATATCCCTATGTTCTGGCTTTTCGGCATACTCCTAGGAGTCTCACTCAGAGCCTCTCGTTATTGTTTCACCGCCTCTATGAGGGATCCTGTCCTGACAGGAGGTACGAACCTGACCAAGGCGGTCATAGTGGCTATCGCCTTGGCCACAGTCGGTTTTGCGGCGATCCAGTATAAAGCCAGCCTGGCTGGACAGCCTATCCCTGGCAACATATCCCCCGCCGGGGTTCACGTCGCAGTAGGAGCGTTTATGTTCGGTATCGGCATGGTCATAGCGGGAGGATGTGCCTCTGGAACCCTCATGAGGGTAGGAGAGGGTTTCGCGATGCAGTGGCTGTCCCTGGTGTTCTTCATCGTCGGTTCCGTATGGGGAGCTAAGGATTTCAACTTCTGGAAGCCCGCCTTCATGGACAGCGGCATAAAGGTGTTCCTTCCCGATGCCCTGGGATGGTTCCCCGCTTTGGTCTTACAGTTTTCCCTGTTATTGGCCCTTTTCATTTTGGCGGACTGGTTCGGCAACAGGAAGAACCCGGAGAACACCCTTTAAAATCCATTATACCTAAGGAGGAAACTATCATGGCAAAAGAGCATACCCTTGACTGTCTCGGAGAGGCTTGCCCCATTCCACTTATAAAGACCCAGAAGAAAATGGCCGAGATGGCCGTAGGAGACACAATAACCATAGAGGTTGACCACAGCTGTGCCGTCAAGAACGTCCCTGAGTGGGCCAACAAAGAGGGCTACAACTGCGAGATAGACGAGATCGACGACGGTCAGTGGGAGATCTGGATCGAAAAGACGAAATGAGTGGATAAAGGTGAATATAAGGGATAACAGGTATTATAAGCTCTTTATCAAGACCCCCTGGCCCTATTACGTCGGCGCGGTCGTCCTGGCGGTCCTTAACATAGCCATATTCGCCTCCTCTGGCTCTCCCTGGGGGGTAACCTCTCCTTTCCCCCTTTGGGGAACCTGGATCTACGAGGCCCTGGGCGGTTCGGTAGACGGTTGGGTCTATTACGCGGGAAAACATGGACAAGCCCTAGCCAAGGGTTTCATGTCCAACGGTGGCAGTATCCGAAACGTAGGGATCATAGTGGGAGCTCTTCTGGCTACCCTGCTTGCCTCGGAGTTCAGGATCAAAAAGATAAAGAGTGGAAAACAGGTGGTCGCAGCTATCTTGGGCGGTCTTCTAATGGGCTACGGGGCGAGAATCGCCTTTGGTTGTAACATTGGTGCCCTCTTCAGCGGAGTTGCCTCAATGGCCCTGTCCGGCTGGATGTATATGGTTTTCATGTTTATGGGCGCTGTGGTAGGAAGTAAGCTACTGGTAAAATTCTTCATGTGAGGAGATGTCCTTATGGCAAAGAAACGGGAGGACTACGACGTCGTTATCATCGGTGCTGGGTCCGCTGGACTGACCGCCGGAATCTACTGCGGCAGGGCCAGGCTTAGCACCCTGATCATAGAGCAGGGACTGGTGGGAGGTCTCATAACCTCCACTCAGGACCTCGAGAACTACCC
>CAYNAN010000070.1:0-2568 GCA_964395085.1 uncultured Synergistaceae bacterium | reverse complement strand
GTCGAGGAGGCCATGTACCTCACCAAGTTCGCCAACAAGGTGACCCTTATCCATCGCAGGGACCAGCTCAGGGCGGCCAAATCCATACAGGAGAAGGCCTTCGAGTGCAAGTGTCTGGACTTCATGTGGGACACCGTCGTTAAATCCATGACAGGGACCGAGTGCGTCACCTCTATGGTGGTGGAGAACGTAAAGACAAAAGAGTGTACCACCATCCTGCCTGGAGAGGGAACAAACGACTTTATCGTCTTCCCCTACGTGGGCTTAACCCCTAAGACCCAGATTTTTGAGGGACAGGTCGACATGGAGAAGGGCTTCATAAAGGCCAACGAGAGCCTTGAGACCTCCTGCCCCGGGGTGTTCGTCGCAGGAGACGTGAGGGTGAAGACCCTCAGACAGGTCATAACCGCCGCTGCGGACGGGGCTATCGCCGCGGTGGAGGCGGAAAACTACATACTCAGCATATAGAAGAGGAGGTGACCACTTTGGGTCACCTCCTCTTCTATATCATCTGAAGTTCTTTTTTGATCTCCTCCCAGGAGACCCTGGACGGCTCTCCCTCGAAGATGGAGGTCATAGGTATGGATAATCCCCGCTCGACCATCATATCTGAGAGCATACTCATGAACACTCCCTGCCCTCGGTCCAGCCTCACCGATTCTGCGCTTCTGTCGACCCAGTCTCCCGATCCGATTGCCCCTCCGCAGTAGCCGTAACAGGTTTGGTGGACTCCGCAGCTCGGGCTTCCGTCTATTCCGACCACCCCTAGAACCGAGACGCCGTTGGCTACGTCGTCCTGGACTTGGTCCATCACCGGCTCCAGAAGCCACCGACAGTGACGACGGTAGGCAGGGGTGTCGTACTGCTCTACGGTCATGCCCCACCTTTTTAGGCCCCCGAAGGTGGCCTCGGCGCAGGGAAGCTGAAATATTCCGATGCCCTCCTCTATTATAGGGAGCACCAGCGATTTCATAGCTCCGGAGTAGGAGCCGTAGCCCAGGACCTTAGCGTTGACGTTCAGTAGACAGTGGGATAGCAGCACATAGCGATTTCCTCTAGCCATTGGATTACCTCCTCAACGTATGGGGTCCGATGAATGACACCCTCACCATGCTTCCCTTTTTCCAGGTCTGGTCCGATCGGCTGGGAAGGTCCGCCTCAATATCCAACTCGCCGACTTTTATAAAGTAGGTCGTCATGGCGCCCTTGTACTGGCGGTCGGAGATTATCCCCTCCATGTCCCCTTTTTCATCGGAGATCACCACGTCCTCCGGGTGGACCGATATGTAGCCCCCCGGCGAGGGGATCACGTTGCTCCTGCCGATAAAGTCGGCCACGAAAGGGGTCGACGGCTCGCCGTAGACCTCCTGAGGGGTGCCGATCTGGACGATGGACCCTTTTTCCATGACGGCGATCCTGTCCGAGAGTGCCATGGCCTCCTCCTGGTCGTGGGTGACGTAGACGGCGGTTATACCTAGTTCCCTCTGTATCCTTCGGATTTCCGCCCTCATCTTTACCCTAAGCTTTGCGTCCAGGTTGCTGAGAGGCTCGTCCAGGAGGAGTACCTTGGGCTGGATCACAAGGGATCTGGCCAGTGCCACCCTCTGCTGTTCCCCTCCGCTAAGCTGATGGATTCCCTTGTTTCCCGATCCCGGAAGGCCCACCTTTTCCAGTATCTCTCGCCCCATGGAGGGGCGTCTCTCCTTGTCGATCCCCTTAAACTTGAGTCCGTAGGTGACGTTCTCCATCACCGACATGTGGGGAAACAGGGCATAGCTTTGAAACACCGTGGCGGTGGGCCGCCTCTCCGGGGCCATGGAGGTGATGTCCTCTCCCTCCAGGAATATATCCCCTGAATCGGGAAGGCAGAAGCCCCCTATCATCTTCAGCGTGGTGGTCTTTCCGCATCCGCTGGGGCCCAGCAGGGATATCATCTCTCCCTTTTCCACCGTCAGGGAGAGGTCCTTGACCGCCCTGGAGCTCTGGAAGCTCTTGTTGAGCCCCCTTAATTCAAGATACATTTAACTCACTTCCCTCCGATCCGCGAGCCTTTCCCTTCTTCAGCAAGGTCCAGGAGAAAACGACGTTTATCACCATAGTCACCCCGATTATCACCGAGGCCATGGCGGAGCTGGCCCCTATGTCGCCGGTTTGAATTGCGTCGAACATCTCGGCGGTCAGCACCTTTGTGTAGGGGGTAATGAGGAAGATGATTCCCCCTATGGTGGTCATGGTGAAGGTGAAGGTGTTTACGAAGCTGACCAAAAAGGCCGGAACCATCTTAGGGGCCACCACGTCCTTCAGTACCGATATCCAGCCTCCTCCTTGGTCTCTGACCGCGTCCTCCAGCTCGGGGTTTATCTGTCCCAGGACCGATACACCGCTTTTTATCCCTATGGACAGCTGGCGATAGACGCAGTTGGTCACCAGAAGGAACCCCGTAGCCAGCAGAGGCTCGGGCATCCAGTTGAAGGCCAGCAGGTAAGCGATTCCGAAAAAGGGCCCTGGCAGAATAAAGGGAAGATCGGCGGTGAAGTCCACCGTCCTGGCGAATAGCCCTTTTGCCCG
>CAYNAN010000069.1:0-12034 GCA_964395085.1 uncultured Synergistaceae bacterium | reverse complement strand
GGCTCATTATATCCCTAAGTTAGAGGTGATCGTCATTTCTTTGAGTATTCCGGACAAAAATCGTCTCCTGAGAGCCTCTTTTTACGAGAGATCCTGCTTTTCCGTGGCCAGAGAGCTCCTTGGATCGATCATCGTAAGCAATACGGAAGGAAGTCGAACGGCAGGAAGGATCGTCGAGGTCGAGCCCTATATAGGAGCTTACGACAGGGCGAGCCACGCTTGGCCCATGAAAAGGACCTCCCGGACCGAAGCTATGTTCGGTCCGGGAGGAAGGGCATATATATTTTTAGTTTACGGTATGCATCATCAGCTCTGCGCGGTAACAGGCGCCGTAGGGTCACCAGATGCCGTCCTGATAAGGGCTGTCGAGCCTCTTCAGGGATTGGATATCATGACGCGCAGGAGGGGAGACAAGCCCCTTCTGCGGCTATGCGACGGACCGGGGAAGCTCTGTTCCGCCATGGCCGTGACATCTGAGCTATACAACGCAGATCTGACCGATCCTGCTTCCCCTCTCTACATAGAGGCAGGCGAGCCGATAGCTGACGAGGAGGTTCTAGCGGCTCCTAGAGTCGGGGTATCCTACGCAGGAGTATACGCACAGGTACCATGGCGAATGTACCTCAAGGGCTGCCCATGGGTGAGCGTCAAAAACAAAGCGGCGATACCATACGGAAACCTGCCCGACCATGCCCTAGGTCCCCAGTCGGAGAGCTGATCTCAACCTAGCGGCAGGCCACTGTGGTATCTGGGGTGAACGTCACTCTATCACCTGCCAGTAGCCTTCCTTTCTCCCTCCGACCCGACGTAAAAATCCATCCCTTTGCAGATTTCGAATGTTCCTCTGAACTGATCGCTCGGTAATACCGATCGACCTGGCCAACTCTGGAATAGTTACGGAAGGTCTTTCACGGCAAACCTCTAAGATCTTACACGACGTTTTACCGACGTTTTCCCGACCCTTACCCGACGACAGGTCTTCTTCTGGGAAGGCTTCCGGGGCAACGTCCGCCAATTCCAGCTCGTCCACCGACTTACGGTAAACGGTGACGGTGAAAAGGGACCCGTCGTGATCGTCGGAAAAGTCTATCCTCGGCCACTTTTCCAGTGCTCGTTTTATGCCGGACCCCAAGCCGTGATAGGGGAGCAAGCCTTTCGCTATGTAGGAGACCAGAATCGGGTTACGGATGTTGGAGTTGCCGGAGCGGATCTTCTCCACTGCACCAAAGCGTTGACCAACAGTTCCTCGAAAACCACCTCGGGGATCTCCGCCAACCCCGGTGCGTTCACACCTCGTCCGGCCTGCACCTTGTGTAAGTTGCGCATGACAAAGGCCAGTGCCCCCTCAAAGAGCTTCGGCAGAGGGCCGGAAAAATCCTCGGTATCCAGATAATCGGTGGCGTGGATCCTGTTGCCAGGATATCGAATCGCCTTGACCACAAACTGAGGCACGATCCACTCAGGCTGCTCGGCAAAAAGAAGCACCCCCGCCAGGTTTAACATGCCGTCGTCTGTAGCGAGGTTCATGTTTTGGAGCAATCGGGTCAACTCAGCCAGAGAATCGGGATAGTCCATTTTGTAGACATCCCTCAGAAAATCTCGAAAACGTAGCTTGTCCATCCTGTCGATGCCCTTGGGAACGGTCAAAACAATAGCGATACGACCGCTCCCAATAGACACATTCTCGGTCAAAACCGCTAAGGGACTATGGACCAGATGGCTTGCGGCGTTGCTGATTAGCTGGTTGACGCGCCCCACATCCTGAGCTGAAAGCCCTGGCATCGAGCCATCGTCGGCCACGCCGATAAATATGATGCCGCCATTGGTGTTGGCTAAGGCAGCCATCTCCGACGCTAGGGATTCGGCGTTTTTTATATCCACCTTGAACTGTCGAGTTGAGTCCTCGCCGAGAATGACTTGTGTTAGCAGCTCCTCCAGGTTCATCCATATCACCCCCACATCAACTCAACGTTCACACCAACCTAGCCGACCACCATCGCAACGAACCGAAAACAGAGGAGACCCATAAGATATATCATCCATATAGCCCCAAATGTCAAGGGCTATTTCAGAATTATTCCAATCTAGACCTGAACTCCCTCCAAAAGCTCAAAGACCCTCTCGGTCATCTCGCCGAAGCCCTTGCAGGAGCGGCTTCTTGGCCTATCGAAGGGGACATCGATGGTCTCCACGACCCTACCAGGGTGGGCCGACATCACCACTATCCTGTCCGCAAGGTATATGGCCTCGTCCACGCTGTGGGTGACGAACACCACGGTCTTTCTGTTTTTCTCCCATATCTGGAGCAGTTCCTTCTGGAGCAGTACCCTTGTGTGGGCGTCCAACGCCCCGAAGGGCTCGTCCATCAGCAGAACGTCCGGGTCGTTGGCCAGGGCCCTGGCTATGGCGGCCCTCTGTCTCATGCCGCCGGAAAGCTCGTGGGGCTTGGCCTCGGCAAACTTCTCCAGCCCGACCCGGGCCAGGTAGTCCATGGCGAGCTCCCTGCGATCCTCGAACTTCATGCCGTTGAACTCGGGGCCTAGGGCCACGTTATCCACGACGGACCTCCAGGGCAAAAGGGAATATTCCTGAAAGACCATTCCCCTCTCACGGCCAGGACCTTTTATCGGACTCCCCTTGTAGAGCACCGAGCCGGATGTGGCGACCTCAAGGCCCGCCACTATCCTGAGCCACGTAGATTTGCCACATCCCGACGGGCCCAATAGACAGACGAACTCCTTGTCGAAAACCTTGAAGTCCACCCCGTCCAGGGCGCAAAAGACCTCCCCGTGATCGGACTTAAAGTCCTTCCTGAGGTTCGACGTTTCAAGAAGGGGAGTCATCGGGAGAGCCTCTGCCAGGAGAAATAGCGATCCTCGAAGAACCGGAACGTCCCGTCTATGACTATACCTATCATGCCTATGCTTATCATACCCGCCATGACTATGTCGGTTCTGGCCACAGTGTAGGCGTGGGTTATAAGATAGCCGACGCCGGAGATGCTGCCTGGCATCATCTCCGCTGCGACGAGGCACATCCAGGCTCCTCCCAGTCCGAGCCTCATCCCGGTAACGATGGACGGAGCTGCGGCGGGCAGCAGGATCTTAAGGAAAATATCCCGCTCCGAGGCTCCCAGGACCCTGGCTGAGTCTATAAGGGTCGATCTCACACCGGAAACTCCGTGTACGGTGTTTATGAGGATAGGGAAAAAAGAGCCTATGAATATAATAAAAAGCATGGAATATTTGATGTTGTTAAGTAGAGGATACCAGGTCCCTTCCTCCACGCCCACGGTGGTGGCCAGGCTTGCAACCCCAAACCAGGCCAGCACCAGGGGGATCCAGGCCAGCGGTGGCATAGGACGAAGCATCTCCACCAGAGAGCCCAAAAGACGATTGACCGTGCGGTAGTGTCCCATAAGAACTCCGACTGGCAGGGCAAGGAAGAGACCAAGAAGATAGCCTCCCATGACACGGAAGAAGCTAACCCACAGGTTGGCGACTATGGAACCCATCCTGAGCAAATCGTCGTTCGGACGGGATAGGACCGCCGCCACCTGCGACACAGATGGAAGCACAACCTCGTTTTGGACCTTTATGGACGCTATCTGCCAAAGGATTATCAGGCCTATCGGGGCCAGTATGGGAAGAATAAAACGGTTAAGGCTGTATCTCATGAGAGAACCTCCCTTGAAATTCAAAAAGTCGGCCCTCAGGGGGTAACCTGACGGCCGACTTTGAGGATGGTCAGAACCTGCTACTGTTCGATCTCGACGAACTGAAAGTCAAACACCAGATCGGCCACGTCGTCCAGGGACTTGTCCTTCAAAGCCCCGGTGCACTGTCCAAGACGGTTGAGCATCTCCGGATAGAGGGCGGCGTTTTTAAGCCAGTCCTTGGTAACCTTGGTGCTGAGGGTCATCTTGGCTGCGGCTATTACCTCCGCAGGAACTCCCAACCAGTCGGCGGTTATCTCGGAGGAAAGCTGAGGGTTGGCCATACACCACTCGCTGGATGTTGTCATCATGTCGATAAAGGCCTTTACCGCCTCGGGATGAGCCTCGACAAACTCGGTCCGTCCCGCTATGACGCAGCAGGGGAAGTTCTGCCATCTTCCCACAGGGGGAAGCTCCCTGAGCTGAAGCACTATGTGCCCCTGGGATTTTGACTCGACGATCTCCGGCGTCGGAGCTGGAGCGACGGCGAACTCTATCTGCTTTGCCGCCATGGCCGGTATTATGTTGGCCGTTCCTCTGAGGTCCATCATGAGGATATCGGCGTCCTTTTTAGTGGCGTAGGCGTCGCCGGTAAGCCTGAGGCCCGCTGAATCCATGGCGGCCTCAAAAAGTATCTTAGGCGCGCTGGTGGGAGAGTGGTATCCCACGATGACGGGCTTCTCCGATGCCTTAACGTAGGCGAGAAAGTTCTCCCAGCCGACGACATCTATGTCGCTCCTTGAGACCATGGCAATTCCGTCCGCCTGGACCGGAGCCATAACCTTTATGGCGGTTCCCCTGTCGATGCCGGAGAGCATGGCAGGGAAGGAGCTCACGGTAAGGTCCAGGTGTTTCTGGGCAAAGAGGGTTGCGACCTCAGAGCCGCCCTTGATGGAGTTGAGAACTAGCCGGGCCTTTTTCTCTCCGTTGACGTATATATCGTATTTTTCCTTGTCTATGACCGGCTTCAACCACACCCCAAGATCCTTGGCCTCTTCCCCCCTGGCCATAGCGACCATAAAGGCCTGATGATGGGTCACGTGAGAGTAGGCCATCTGGACAACCGGGACATCCGACGCCCAGAGACTACCGACCATTCCAAACAGAATCGCCGCGATTACACATAACTTTTTCATATGGGATCACCCTCCAAAGATGAATAATGCCTGTGCATTATAGTATCCATTCCTCAAAGAGTCAAAGAAAAAGGATCTTAACTATTTTTATAGCTAAAAATCCCCTCGTGTAGTTGACCAATCAACTATATCGACGTAAAATAGTTGACCAGACAACCAAAAGAACGGAGGCCAAATAATGAGAAGAAGCTTTGGTAGACTGATATCCATAATTTATCGAAAAAACCAAGCTTATTTGAACTATGCTCTTGAAGATCTAGGGATAAGCTCCTCTGAACTATTAATTTTACTATATTTAAATGAAAACCATGGCATTTCTCAAGAGGAACTATCGTCTTTTTTGCTTATAGACAAAGCAGCGACCGCCAGAGTAGTCCAATCCCTTCTAAAAAAGGGATTGCTACGCAAGGAAAAAAATCTCACTGATAAAAGGGCTAACCGTCTGTTTATCACAGATACCGCAGAGGCAAAAATCCCGGAGATAAAAAGTCGCCTGAATAAAATGAATCAATATTTAACCGCGGACCTAGACAGCGCATCAACGGAGGTAGCCCTTGATGTTTTAGATCAGATAGTAAAGAAGATAGAGAAAGACAGCTACCGTGGAGCTTGGAGGAAGGAAGAATGAAACAGCACAATCCCTTGGGAACCGAGGAGATATCGAAGCTGCTGATAAAATTTTCAATACCAGCTACAGTGGGCATGGTAGTAAACGCTCTGTACAACATCGTCGACCGTATTTTTATCGGTAACGCACCGGAGCTTGGAGCCAGCGGTCTTGCAGGTATTACGATCGGTTTCCCCATAATGATAATGTTACAGGCCATAGGCATCCTACTAGGGGTGGGAGGCGCAACGCTGTTTTCTATGAAGTTAGGAGAGGGAAAAGAGGAAGAGGCTGGTAGGACCCTGGGAAACGCCTTTACCGCGCTTCTGATTCTTGGGGTCTTGTTTACTATCTCGGGGCAGATATTTCTGACCCCTATTCTCCGGTTTTTCGGGGCCAGCGAGACGGTTTTGCCTTACTCAATTGAATACATGAAAATTATATTTTTAGGGTCGATATTTCAAATAACGAACATGGGGTTGAACAATTTCCTTCGTGCAGATGGACAGCCAAAGCTTGCGATGATAAGCATGTTTGTCGGTGCAGGAACTAATATGCTGCTTGATCCCTTATTCATATACACGTTCAAGATGGGTATGACCGGGGCAGCCTTAGCTACCATAATAGCGCAAGGACTGACCACCGTCTGGATTTTATCTTACTTTTTAAGCAAAAAGGCAAACCACGCGATAAAGCTGAGATGTATGTCTCCTCAGCCGAGGACCCTTTGGCTGATGTTTTTACTGGGAACGCCGAATTTCTTACTTCAGATCGGCAATAGCTTGTTGAATATAGTCCTGAATAAAAGCCTCTTGGTCTACGGCGGAGATATCGCTATTTCTGGCATGGGAATCATAAACAGCGTACAGACGATGTTGCTTATGCCTATCATCGGTATCAATCAAGGGGTACAGCCGATAGTCAGCTTCAACTTTGGGGCACAGCAATTCCACCGCATAAAAGAGGCGGAGAAACTGGCCATCGCCGCAGCGACGGTGATAACGGTGCTAGGTTGGTTATTGACAAGATCGTTTTCTCAGGAAATAGTGTCTATATTCAACGACGAACCAAAGCTGGTCAAGTTTGGAAGCTATGCGTTGCAGGTGTGGTTTTGGTGTCTGCCCACCGTCGGTTTTCAGATTTTAGGGGCTAATTTTTTTCAAGCTATCGGATACTCAAGTTCGGCGATGTTCCTAACTCTGACGAGACAGATATTGCTCCTGATCCCAGCGATACTGGTTTTTTCGCATCTGTGGGGGATAAAGGGCTTATTGTACGCTGGGCCCTTTGCCGACGGCATTTCCGCTTTGATTACCGGCATATGGTTCTACTTTGGCGTTCGATCCCTATCCAGCAATGCCGATGTAGGCAAAGCTAAAAAGGGGCTACTGGTTGCGACGTTAAAATAAAAGTAGACCCCGGAGGGGTCTACTCCTCCGGGGTGAACGCAAGGCCCCATTGGGCCGCTTTGGCATCGCATTCCAGGTTCCAGACCTGTCTATGTAGCTCCGAAAGAGCACGAGGATCCCGAAGCAGGACGATCTTCTCCCTCTTGGAGAGGCTTTCGGGCCCTAGATCGATGGCCTTTTCGATCAGCTGCATCCGAGATGGCCTTATATCCTGATCTACCTGGGGCTTGGACCTCAAAAACGAGAGGTGTAGAGAGTGGACCTTGGGATCTGTGACGGCTCTTAAAAAACCCTGTCTTCTGTAGAGCGAGAATGGAGTGTAAGGGGCCCTTACAGTGAGATTTGTCGCCAGATCCCTGAGCTCCACAGATGGATCGACTTCCTCCGGGGTCAGGAAAAGGCCCTTACGGCGAAGCCACCTGCCAAGGGAGGCCCTGCTTGTCATCACCGAAAGCGGGATGGAGAGGATCAGGGAGATGATTATCGGCGAGATCCACCAGAAAAACGACGGATTCACCATATACACTAAACCTCCCCAGACCACCCCAAGGGCCGTTCCCCACCAGTGGATGGATACAGCGTCCAGCCAGGTTGTCCCTCTGTCGTCCCTGGACTGGGTTCCCCATCCAACGTTTTTTCCAAGCAGGGTCGAGACGACGAAAACGCTGTGATGCAGCATCCTTATGGGAGCGAGAGCCGTTGAGAGTAGCACCTCCAACAGGATGCCCTTCACGAGGCTATTCTTACCGCCGAAAAGCCTGGCCTCAGGGTCCTTTATGAAAACCAGTATCAGACTCAGGAGCTTCGGCAAAAACAGCAACACCGCGGTTGAGCCGAAGAGCGCCATGGCCCAATGGGGCCGCCAGACCGGCCACAGGGGAAACAGGGTCTTGGTCGACGAGAAGTAGACCGGCTCAAAGTAGACCTCCGCCACTGCCTGGGCAGAGCTTATAAGAAGAAAGCCGAACCACAGCAACGCAGAACCGTAGGACAAAACTCCGTTTATGAAAAGAGCCCTGTGGGTCGGAAAAAATCCCCTGGTGAACATCAACCTGATATGTTGGAGGTTTCCCTGACACCATCTCCTGTCCCGCTTCAGCTCATCGAGAAGGGTAGGAGGGGTCTCCTCGTAGCTGCCGTCCATGTCGTAGGCGAGCCACACGCCGTAACCAGCCCGCCTCATTAGGGCCGACTCCACGAAGTCGTGACTCAGGATATCGCCACTCAAAGGTCCTCTGCCAGGAAGCCTGGGAAGCTGGCAGTGTTTCGTGAATGGTTCGGTCCTTATGATGGCGTTATGTCCCCAGTACTGGGCGTCGCCCAGCTGCCAAAAGTGAAGCCCGGCGGCGAACATCGGTCCGTAGAGCCTGTTGGCGAACTGCTGTGCCCTGGCTATGAAGGTCTCCCTGTTGGCCCCAGCCGGAGGGGTCTGGAGAATACCTATATCCGGCCTGGCCTCCATCATCTGTACCATTTTCACCATGGTACGACCGCTCATTATGCTATCGGCGTCGAACACTATCATGTAGCGATAGTCTTTACCCCATCTGCGGCAGAAGTCCGCCACATTTCCGCTTTTTCTCTTGGCGTTGCTCCGCCTCTTGCGATAGAAGACCCTGCCGAAGGCGTTCTCCTCCTGGCAGAAAGAGTGCCATCCGTCCTCCTCCTCCACCCAGACGTCCGGGTCGGTTGTGTCGCTGAGGAGAAAAAAGTCGAACCTGTCCAATGATCCGGTGCTCTTCAGGGAACGGTAGACCGTCCTCAGCCCCGCTATGACCCTTTTTACCTCCTCGTTGTAGATTGGTATCAGTATCGCAGTGCGGGCACGCTCGTCCTCTATGGACTCATCTCCCTTAAGCACCTGCGACGGGGAAAGGCGATTGATCCCCTTTATCAGCAGGACGAAACCGAGAAAGGCCGTCCAAAACCCCACCGATATCCAGGCGAACAGTATCGAAAACAGGATGAGGAGCACCACCTCAAGGGGAGCGCCTCCGCCGGACGGCAGGACCGCCGCCATCGTACGGCAGGCGACCGCAGTGGGAACTATTATCAGCGAGAGCAAGAGGACACGGCGCCAAGCCGCTATTCTAATCCAGTCCATATCCTCTACCCCCTACCAAAAAGGTCGTTCTTCCACCTCTTGAGAAAACGGACCAATCCGGTCTTCCACGGGACAAGGTCCATCTCCTCCGCCACCATAACGCTGCGGTTGAGGGGAGGAACCGCCTCATCCCCACCGTGGGAGCTTAGCCTATCTGGGTCGATGCCGTGCCCAATTAGGGTGTTACGCAAGGCCTCCATAGCGGTAGCCGGGGACGACGGTCCGGTTCGTTTAAGGCTCTCTATCGCCAACTCCATAGCGTCGAAAGGAGGCAGGTCCAGGGCTCTCATGTACAGCAAAACCCTGTCCCTGGACGTCCTCCAGAGCTGATTATCACCAGCGGAGGTCATAGGACCAGGTCTCCGTAAGGGGATCGGGTAGATTCTCGCCCCTTTTCAAGAGGGCTGTTATTGGCACGGACGGATGGCTCGAGGATGGGAACAGTTTTTTTATGCTCTCCTCCGATTCCTTGACGACCTGAAACACCAGACGCCATCCTCCAGTAACCTCGTTTTTCATAAGCTGTTTCTCAAGCAGTCTAGCCCCGTTTCCCACGGTAACTACGCTGGTCAAGCCGATATCGGCCGGGATATCCGCCAGATCCCCACCCTCGAAGTCCACGACGAACTTGACCGTTTCAGGACCGTTGCCGTCCGCGATGCGGGTGGCTGACGCAAATCCCAGGGGGTGCACCGACAACCCCGGTTGGATCCATCTCATCCTGTACTCGAAGTCCATGCTCTTGGGGTAAAAGGATTTATCGTCCAGAACCGTCTTGTCCGGAACCCAATAGGCAACGATATTGTCGTGAATTTCCTGCTCAGAAGGGATCTCCACCAACTCAACCCTTCCCCTGCTCCAATTTTTAGGCTCTATCCAAAGGGATGGGCGTCTCTCGTACCTGGCCTCAAGATCCTGGTAGTGGTCAAAAAGGCCGTCCCTCTGTAACAGACCGAAACCGGCTGGCCTATCCATGGCACGGGACGAGATGGAAAGGCGCCTCGGGTTGGCCAGGGGACGCCAGTAAAACGTCCCATCCTCGTCCTCGACGAGAAGTCCGTCAGAGTCGTGAACCTCCGGCCGAAAGTCCCCCTTCCAGCCGTTTTCCGTCTCACCGTAGAGGAACATGCTGGTTAGTGGGGCTATTCCGAGCTTCTGAACGTCTTTCCTCAAGAACAGGGTGCTCTTAACGTCCATGCTCGTCTCCTCCCCAGGGGCGATGACGAAACGATAGGCTCCGGTCAGGCTTGGGCTATCCAGTAGCGCGTAGACCGTCAGGTCGAGGTCGTCGCTCTTGGGCCTCTCGATCCAAAACTCCTTAAAATAAGGAAATTCCTCGCCGGACTGCATAGCCGTGTCTACAGCCAGGCCTCTGGCGGAGAGCCCATATTGGACGTCCTTGGCCACAGCCCTGAAATAGCTGGCCCCGAGGAACACCACAAACTCGTCCTTGTAGTCGGATTTATTAAGAGGGAAATGGGCCCTAAAACCGGCGAAGTCCATTGAAAGGGCTTTCACCTTCTCGGCAAACTCGAGGTCGCCATACTCAAAAAAATCAGCGGAAAAGGGGAGCCTCTCCGCCTCGCCTTCGGAGACGACGTTCAACCTGACCAACCTGTTGTAGAACAGACCGGGATGGAAGAACTGTAGCTCAAAGGGAAGCTCTTCGTCCCTCCAAAGGGATCGATCCACTCGGAACCTTATCTTCCTCCACTGATCGTAGCTTACCTTGATAAGAAACTCAGGGACATCGTCGTCAGGGTCGACAAATGCCGTCGAGGCCAGCTCTCTTGCCCTTTCCTCCACCTCAGAGAAGGAAAAATCGCGATCGGCCTGGGATGGAACGATGTCCTTTGAGGCGTCACCCTGAGCCATCACGAACCCAGGATTAGACAGAAGAGAGATAGTAAAAATAAAATAAAAAAGAATAAAAGTTATTATTTTTTTAAACAACTAAAAAGAACCTCCTCGATGAGCCTTTGAATGGATCGGTCACATGACCTCAAGTGCGATTTTATCACAGTCCTACATCGTAAGAGCGCGATAGAGTGATATAGTTATCGTCGTTCGAGATCGAAAGGATGGTAATAGATGGAACTGTACTCTGACTGCGTGAACTGCGTCATAAAAAACGTCCTTCAATGCGCGAGAGGGATAGGGATCCAAGAGAGAGATATGGTAAGGCTGGCAGGACGGATATGTCAGGACCTGGGCCCTGAGATATCACAGACGTCATGCTCACCCATACTGACCGAGATCGCCTATAGCGCCCTTAGGGATATTTCCGGCCTAGCTGATCCGTTTGAGGAAGAAAAGAGAGCTATGGACGAGGCGATGATCCTGCTGGAGGAGGGCTTCTTTGAGCTATCGTCGTCGATGGAGGATCCCATTGAAGGGGCCCTGATTCTCTCCGGGGTAGCCAACCTGATGGACCTAGGGGCGTTCAAGACGGTGGATCCCGAAGAGGTCGGCAGTATAATGAAGAGAGAGCTTGAGCTCCGACGGCTTCCCAGGCCACAGTACGCCGCCTTTTTAGACCTTATAGATCGGAATGGAGAATTATTGATCCTCGGGGATAACTGCGGAGAGATTGTGCTGGACAAGGTTGTCATCCGTCAGATGAGGCGAAGGTGGCCTGATCTGTCCGTTACCTACGGGGTCAGAGGCAAACCAACCCTCAACGACGCAACGGAGGTCGAGGCCAAGAGGGTGGGGATGGACGACGTCGCGACTGTAGCATCGACCGGAGTCGGAACACCTGGTTTCGTGAGGGATATGGCGTCCCCTGAGTTCAAGTCCCTGTACGAAAGGGCCCCGGTCGTCCTGGCGAAGGGGGTTGGAAACTTCGAGGCGGCGGAGTTCGGCGACGAGAGACTGTTTCATTTGTTCATAATAAAATGCAAGACCCTCTCCGGTCTAATTAAAAGGCCGGAGAGAGATCTGGTTTTTATGTCGGGACGAAGCTCTTTGCTTTAGGGGAATTTCGTCCCGACGAAGCCCGTTCGAGACAGGGAGCAGGCGGAACAGTCTCTCGTCGCCGAACTCCGCCGCCTCGAAGTTTCC
>CAYNAN010000068.1:0-12441 GCA_964395085.1 uncultured Synergistaceae bacterium | reverse complement strand
GTTTGGGCGAAACAGGGCGCAGGCGGAGCGGTCTCTCCGAGGGACTCAAGTGTGAGTTTTTAGAGATCCCCTATAGTTTCCTCTGAACTATCTCTCCGAGGATAATACCCCCAATGGTATGGCTCCATCTACAGGATCTGTTTCAGCTTAGCGTAAAAAAACGTAAGGAACTCAGCAGGTGTTTCTCGGTAGCTATATATTAAGCCTATTCAGAATAAAAAGCGACCTCCCTGTTATGGGAAGGTCGCTTTTTATCACTCGGCTATCCTGTTCATCTGGAGGATGGTCTCCTCAAGGTCTTTCATCCACCTTCCGTAGGATTCCCAGTCCCCATTTTTCAGGGCCTCCTGGGAGGAGTCCCAGGCCCTCTGAGCCCTTGTCGCCAGCTCGGAAAGTCCCTTATCATCCAGGCTAGGTCTATCCTGTGTCTGAGGCTGCTGAACCTGTTCGATGCCGGTAGCCGTGGGGGATCCACCTATAACCGAGGCCAGAGCTGTGCCGAAGTCCTCCGCCCAGGCCACCTTTCCTCCGGTGGAGACTATCACCCTCTTGAGCTCAGGCAGCTCCCCTCTCTCAGCCCTGAGGTAGAGGGGCTGGACGTACAGCAGCGAACCACCTATGGGTATGACAAGCATGTTGCCCCTGATGACGTCCGATCCTCTCTGGCTCCACAGGGACAGCTGGGACGATATCTCCGGGGTTTGGTCCACAAGCGCAGCGACCTGGGTTGGGCCGTATATGAGCTTCTGTTTGGGGAAACGGTAGACAACCAACTTCCCGTAATCATCCCCGTCGGACCTTCCAGCAAGCCAGGCTATCATGTTGTTCTTTCCAACCGGCATGAATGGGGAGATTATGACGAACTCGGGATTTGTCTCCCCTGCCAGGGTCATTATCAGGTAGTAGGAGTCCATGGAACCCCTGTCGTCGACCCTTAAAGTCTCCCACACGTCCTCTTTGTTGTAGAAGGTGTTGGGATCACCCATGTGGTAGGTCCTGTATATCTCGCTCTGTATGGAGAACAGCCCTTTGGGATAGCGAATGTGCTGTCTGAGCTGTGGATCCATATTCGAGCCGTCTGTGAACAGAGCCGGGAATATCTTTCTCCAAGTGGTCAACAATGGGTCCTTTTCGTCCATGACGTAGAACTTCATGGTCCCATCGTAGGCGTCCACCGTCGCTTTTACGCTGTTTCTGATGTAGTTGATCTTGGCCCTGCCCTTGCCGGTGCTGATCACAACCGGTTCCGAGTAGGGGTAGTCCCCCGTCACAGTGTAGCAGTCCTGTATCCAAAGCAGTCGACCCTTCACCACCGCAAGGTATGGATCTCCGTCGTAGACCAGGAAAGGGGCGACCTTATGGAGTCTCTCCCTGACGTTTTTATGGTACATCACCCTGCTCTCCGAGGTGAATACGTCGGAGAAGAGTATCTTAGAGTCGTTGAAACTGAGGGCGTACAGCAACCTGCGCCATATGGATCCAATGGGAACTCCGCCCTTACCGTCGTAGGTGGTCCTGACGTTGGACTCGCCCATGGGATAGTCAAACTCCTGGACTGTGGTTTTGACGAAGACGTAGTTCTCCGGTGCCTCCCCGTAGTATATCTGGGGGTTGGTTATGTCCATTGGGATCGACGCTACCGGCGGAAGGTCCTTTACCCAAAGTATTGGCTGGCCACTTGGTCCGACCTCGTTTACCGGGTTCATGACTATACCATAGCCGTGGGTGAACTCCAGCTTGGTGTTGGTCCAGGTCGGGTTCTGAAGCTCCCTGAGGTTAAGCTCCCTGGGGGCCAGCATCACCTGCCTGTAGCGACCCTCGATCCAGTACCTGTCTATGTCGGCGTTCATAAAATCGTAGTAGCTCCTTATCTCCTGAAGCTGTTTATAGTTCTTCAGGAGAGGTCCGTGCTCCCACAGCCTTATGTTCACCAGGGCCTCAGGGTCGGCCTCGACGTCGCTCTCGGTGACCCGATCGTCAGGGTCCACGTTCAGTATCGTCAGGTTGTTAAGTCCGTAGGCCTCGATGGTGGCTTTTATGTTGTGCTCTATGTAGGGGGTCTCCTTGGAAAACTCGTTAGGTACAACTATGTATTTCTGTATTATCTCCGGGTAGATCCCTCTCAGGACTATTCCTGATACGAACAGCACCCCTACCACCACTGCTGAGTATCTCCAGGTCTTTTTCGATATCCCTATTATGAGCAGCACCGCCACGACGATAGACAGGATCGTCATGATGTTCAACGCCAGCAGGTCGGCGTGTATATCGGTATAGCTGGCCCCGAAGGCGACTCCCCTGGGGGAGTAAAGCAGGTTGAACCTCTCGAGCCAAAAACCGAAGGACCAGTTCAGGGCCATGGCAGAGGCCAGGGTTAGGATGTGGGCCTTTATCGGCCTAGGGACCTCGATCCGTCTCTCCATCTGAAATTTGGGGAGGAGGGTAAGTATGTATATCACCGCCGACCCGACCAGACAGAGGAAGAGAAGCTGCATTAGCCACACCTGGAACAGCTTGTAGAAAGGCAGGCTGAAGACGTAGAACCCTATGTCCTTTCCGAAAATTGGGTCCACAGATCCAAAGGGAGTTCCGTTTAGGAACTTTAGGGCGATCTCCCACTGGTGTCTCACGCCGTTGCTGGACATGAAGGCCAGAACCAGCGACGCAAGAAGGATTAAAACTCCGGCGAAGGGAGCCCTGACCGGGAGTATCCTGGATATCTCCTCCGGCAGGGGAATCTCCCCTGCCTTTTTTCTTGCCAGCTTAAGCGAGGCGAAGAGGGCCAGGAACGCCGCGACGAAGGCAATAGCCAGCAGTCCCCATTGGGGCAGTAGCCTGGTCCAGAGAACAGAGCTCAGATTTCTGGCCTGAAACCAGTATAGGTCGGTCAAAAATCCGGCAGAGGCCTGGACTATCAAGGTCGCTACCGCCAGGACTCCCAGCAATATCAACATAGGCTTGCTTATAGGTAACTTTAGCTTTGGTGGTTCCGTCCTGTCACTTTCTTGATCGCCTTGGTTGAACCAGTCGTTTTTGTCCTTTGGGAACCAATCTCTAAATGTCATATAATTCTCCTTTATTCTTCTAGCGAGGGGGCCGATTCTCTGAGCCTGGCCGCTATGGTCTTCCCTGTCGGACTCGCTGCGACCCCTCCCCTTCCTGTCTCCCTGAGGCTGGGGGGCAACGCCCTGCCGACCTCGTAAAGAGCGTCCACCACCTCGTCCGCAGGTATCACCGATGAGATACCTGCCATGGCCATGTCCGCCGCCATAAAGGCCATTGATACCAGCATGCCGTTGCGTTTTATGCACGGTACCTCCACCAGGCCTGCAACAGGGTCGCACACGAGGCCCATGATTGACTTAAGGGCCAGGGTCGATGCCTCGAAGGTCATAGGTGCGTCCCTTCTCTCCATCCATACAAGGGCGCCTGCCACCATGGCTATGGCCGCGCCGCACTCGGCCTGACAGCCTCCCTCGGCTCCTGCCAGTGTCGCTCTCTCGGCTATGACGTTTCCTATAGCCGCCGCTACAGTGAGCCCCTGGGCCATCACGTCTACAGGGGGCATTCTCTCCTCCTCCCAGGCGAAAAGGACCCCTGGGAGAATGCCGCAGCTTCCCGCTGTTGGGGCGGCCACTACCCTGCCCATGGCGGCGTTGCAGGTACTGACGGAGAGCGCTATCTCGCAGGCCCTGGCCACCATGGGCCCGGAGAGGGGCTTGTTGGACCTCCTGTAAGAGGTCATCTTAGGCCCATCTCTATCGACGATCTTTGGACGCCAATCGCCTCTTGCTCCGTCCTCTACCGACTGTCTCATGACGGCGAGACGGCTTCTCATGCCGTCCAGGACCTTTTCGGTGGAACACCCGAGCTCTATCGACTCCATTTCAAGGATGGCCTCCACCAGGTCCACCCTGTTGGCCTCCATGTAGTCCAACATCTCCCTAAAAGATCTCAAGACTGCGCCTCCTCAGCTGCGGCAGGAAGGAGAAACATCCTGGTGTAGGCCGAATGGAATCCCTCAAGCTTCTCCAGCTCCTCCTGATCTAGTTTGCCGTCCATCTCTATGACCACCATGGCATCCTTTCCCCTTGCCTTTCTCTTAAGGGTCATCTGGGCTATGTTTAGCTTCATCCTGAAGATCTCAGTGGTTATGGAGGACATCACGCCCGGCTTGTCCCTGTGGAATATGACGAGGGCCGGAAGGTCTCCGCCTATGTCCACGGGAAACCCGTCTATCTCCTGGATCCTGACCGAGCCTCCTCCTATAGAAGCCCCTACCATCTCCATGGATCTATCGCCGTCGCTCATGACGAAACGGACCGAGTTGGGGTGTGCTCCGTCGACGAACTCCTCCCTGAAGCGGTACGTCATGCCAGCCTCTCTGGCCAGGTCAAAGGCCACCGGTATCCTCTCGTCGTCCGGGAGCCATCCCATGAGGCCCCCTATAAGAGCCCTATCGGTCCCGTGTCCCCAGTAGGTAGCGGCAAAGCTGCCTCTGAGATAGAGTGTGACGTCCTTGACCTCCTTGCCCCAAAGCCTCTTCGCCACGTTGCCCAGCTTAGCCGCTCCTGCGGTGTGGCTGGATGACGGACCGACCATGACCGGTCCTATTATCTCCATTAAAGACATGTATATCGCCTCTTGTCGTTTAAGATATTTTCTTTGCCGGCCATAGCAAGGCCATGACCGGGATGGACAAAAGCGGCATTATCGCTACGAGCCCGAGAGCCGTGCGAAGCCCCGCCACGTCTGAAAACCATCCTAGAGGAGCCATAGCCACCCCTCCCAATCCGAAAGAAAAGCCCATCATGAGGGAGCTGGCGGTGCTCCTCTTCTCGGGGGCAAGACCCTGAGCCATGGCGTCGGTGGCAGGTCCGCAGGAGGTAAGCAACGCCCCACCGAAAACGAACAGCGGCAGAGATATCCCGTTATCCAAAAACCAGGCTGTCGTGAGAATAGCCCCCGCGGTCGGGAGCACCGCCTGCACTATGCGTACGTTGCCGAACTTCATCGCCATCCTGGCCGCTATAAGGGGCAGCACTGTTGCGAGGAGCGACATTGAGAAAAGCACAGTGCCTACCTTCGTGACGTTACCTCCACCCACCACTATCATAAGGGGAAGAAGGAACCTCAGTCCCCTCTGTGAACAGTCCCTCAGGAAGGTCACAGCCCATATAGGATATATGAGCCTGAAGACCGAGGTGAGGCTTGAAAACATGCTCAAGGAGTCCCTTCTGTCCACGAAATCCCTTATCCTCGGCATGTACCTGTAGAACAGGCTGGCCATCATGAGGGGTGGGATCACAGCCACCACAGGCATGGACCAGTGGGGCAGATAGCGATATAGAGCTATGGCGTAGAGGGAACTGACAGTGGTTCCGGACATTCCTCCCAGGCCAAAGAGAGATATGGCCAAAGCGAGCTGTGACGGAGGGCTGACGTAACCCAAAGAGCCCTGTCCCTGAGGGTGAAAGGTGGCGGCCCCCAGACCCCAAAGGGTCACCATGGCGAGGGCCATGGTAAAGCTGGTCGAGAGTGGTATCATGGACGCCCCTAAAGCGGCGGCCAGAGGTCCAAACATAACGGGCCAGGGCCTGGTGTGACGGTCCGCCACGTGTCCCATGATGGGCTGAAACACCGTGTGAAGGACCCCTGATAGAGACGTAAGTATGCCAGCTTGAGAGTAGGACAGCCCTAAATTTCTCACCAGATACGGCAGGAAGGTGTCCAAAAACGCCGTGTGTACGTCGTTCACGAAGTGGCCGGTGGATAGCATGACCACCTTCTTCAACGGTGAGATTTCCTTAGTCCTGTCCTTCATGATCCGGCGATACGTCTCCCTTCTCTATCTCCTTTACGTACTCGAACCTAAGTCCCTCAAACCTCTCTGGTGCTCTGACGCTCTCAACCGTGGCCTTCTCGTCGTCCAGCACCACCTGGGACAGCTTTATCGGGAATATAAAGCGGCTTAGGTCCAGTATGGGCTGTATCTTGGCCATGGCCCTGTCTGTCAGTCCGTCTGGTATTTTCGCCCTGTTGACCTTGAGCCTGTAGTCGTCGAGCCATATCTGCTTGCCCTCTTTGACCTTGAAGGTCCCGTCGATCTCTATCAATATGTTTAGCTTCAAGAGTTTCAGGTCGGCAAGATAGTAGCCCTTCGCGTAGACCCTACCGGGAGAGAAGTCCAGGTACAGGTTGTTCCAGCTCTCGTCGTCACCGAACTCCTTGCTCTTAAGGTGGTCGTTTACGTCCTTCTCTTTTATGACCGCCACAGCGTTGGTGGACAGTACCGACAGGACGTCTGCACTCTCGGTCCCCCAGGTGTCAGGCGAGGTAAGGACCACGTCGTAACCCTCTACGGTGATCCTGTCTATCCTCACTCCACCTATGTCGGCTCCCTTGAGGTCCATGTATATATGTCTCACCTTGCCCGAGTCGTCAGGTGGCCCGTCCAGTATCATCTCCCCCCACTCCGGGTTGGTCTCCTCAACGAAACCGTCGAACAGCCTGCGTCCCATCTCGTTCCCCCACGACTGGGATGAAACGGATAAAACCATGACTAGACAGGCTATAAGCCTAAAAAAGTCCTTCATAGTCCAAAACCCCCCTTGTCTTGTTCAGCTGGATGTTGTAATAGCCTTCGCCATATCTTATCATCATATATGGAAGACCGGAAGAAAACAGGACGGGAGATGACCTACTTGAGGTTGATGAACGAAAATCCAAGCGAGACCGACCTATCCATATTCTCATCCTTTATGGAATGGCTCGAGAGATATAACGGTCGAGATGTGGATGGGGTCATGGCCTCCATCGATCCTGATGTGCTTTCGGTTGGAACGGGATGGAACGAAACTAATTTTGGTTCCTCCGCTCTGGCTAAGGGTTTTGCCAAGGACTTTAAAGAAGCCACTAAACTCAGGTTCACCGACGGAGAGGTCTATGTCAGATCCTGGGATGGATGGGGATGGCTTCTTTTCAGGGCCTCCTACGAGGTGGAGGTTAAAGGGGAAACCCTTCTCTACAGGTCTAGGAGGACCGTGGTCTACCGCAGGGATGGGGACGGATGGGTTCAGGTTCATATACACCACTCCATACCGGATGGGGATCAGGCGGAGGAGAGGTCCTTCCCGGTCGGGCCTGAGGCGTTAAGTCGCTATGCCCTGTTGTTCTCGTCCTTCAGGGACGGCATAATGCTGGCCTCCGCCGATAGCAGGAGGATATTGGAGGCCAACGAGGCAGCGGAGGCAATGTACGGCCTGCCGGGGAACCGTATGTCCGAATGCCGTCTGGACGACCTTATGCCAGATGGTGAGTTGAACACTCTGCTGGAGAGGATCGAGAGCTGTCCCGAAGGCGGCGCCATGTTTCAGTCTACCCACACTGGACCTAAAGGGGATATCCCGGTGGAGGTAACGCTAAAGCGCACGGTGCTGGAGGAACGGTCGGTCATCCTGGTCGTTGTGAGGGACATATCCGAGAGGGTAGAGACGGAAAGGGCCCTCAGAAGGAGCGAGGAAAGGCTTCGTATGACCATAGAGGCTAACGACGACTGTCTTTGGGAGCTTGACGTCCAGACCATGACTTTGGATTTCGAGGGCGCTAAGTATCTGGTGGGACAGGTTTCCACCCTTCCTCACTCCTCATGGATAGATAGGGTCCACCCTGACGACGTGTCCAGGCTAGAAAGCGCTCTCATGGATCACCTGTATTCGGGCGATGATTTCAGGGTCGAGTATCGTCTTAGCGTAGGTGGGGGCAGGTGGATCTGGGTCTTGGACAGGGGTAGCGTAGTGGAGCGGGACCACAGCGGCCGACCGGTCAGGATGCTAGGAACTCTTATGAACATAGACAGGAGAAAGAGGATAGAGGAGGAGAGGCTTTCCCTGACCAGAAAGCTAGAGAGGATGGCCTCCATAGACGGCCTCACTGGGATACTAAACCGACAAAGGTTCGAGGAGCTGGTCCAGGACAGGATGGGGGACAGGGCTATGCCTATGTGCCTAATTATGTTCGACCTGGACAGGTTCAAGGACCTGAACGACTCCCAGGGACACCAGGCAGGCGACAGGGCCCTGATAAGGACCTGTGAGTCGGTAACTAGGAGGCTCAGGAGGGACGATCTATTCTGTCGCTGGGGTGGAGATGAGTTCATGGTGGCGCTGGAGCAGGACCTTGAGAGGACGGCTCTTGTGGCTCAGGACCTGAAGGACGCCGTATCCAACTCCCTGAAGGACGAGTTTCCGTCGGTTACCGCCAGCTTTGGGGTTGCCCCTTGGGATGGCTCCATGTCCCTGGACGATCTTGCCTTTCAGGCCGACGATGCCCTTTACAGGGCCAAGAAAAAGGGGAGAAATCAGGTGGTGGTATTCGGCTCCAGTGACTATAATTGAGGGGCAGAACCATAAAACAGGAGGGATAGCTGATGAGAAAACCCATAGTTACCGACAAGGCGCCTGGAGCGATAGGCCCCTACAGCCAGGGGATGGAGACTGAACAGTTCGTCTACACCTCAGGACAGCTTGGCATGGACCCTATCACCAAGGAGTTTGCCCCTACGATCGAGGAACAGACAAAAAGGGCCCTGGAGAACGTCAAGGCTGTTCTTGAGGCGGCAGGATCTTCCATGGGCAAGGTAGTTAAGACAACCGTGTTCCTGAAGGACATGAACGACTTCGCCGCCATGAACGGAGTCTACAGCCAATTTTTCACCGGAGAGTGCCCCGCTAGGAGCGCTGTTCAGGTGGCAAAGCTCCCGCTGGACGGCATGGTGGAGATAGAGGTAATAGCCATAAAGTAGGGACAACAGAAGGCCGACGGATCGTCCGTCGGCCTTCTGTATCATAGCACGCAGGCGACCACAGGGGAGAGGTTGTTCACCGCCTTGACTCCAGATAGCTCCTGTATCAGGGACTGGACGATGTCTGCCTCCCCCTTCACCACTATGACCTCCAGGCAGTTGTCCTGGTCGGCGTGGACGTGGGTCGTGCATACTATGATCTCGCTGAATCTATGCTGCACGTCGGTCAGTATGGAACAGGCCTCTCTGGTGTGGTGATTGTAGGATATGGTTATGGATCCATAGACCAATCCCTTTCCCTGAATCCGGCATTTTTCCGCCAGAGAGTCCCTTATCAGCTGTCTCAGGGCTTCCGACCGATTGGGAATGCCCTGGAACTCGATGTGGCGGTCGAACTCCCTGAGGAGCCGTTCCGGGACCGCCACCCCGAAACGAATCAACGTGTCACCTGTCATAGCGCTATCTCCCCCCATGGCTTCATTATAGAAGAGTATCGCCGTATAGGGCAAAACATCTTATAAAAATTAGGAGCGTGTCAAAGTTGAAATACAGGATAGAGAGGGATTCATTAGGAGAGGTGTCGGTCCCGGAGAGGGCTATGTGGGGCGCTCAGACCCAGAGAAGTCTCACAAACTTCCCTATCGGGAACGAGAGGATGCCGGTCGAGCTAATAGAGGCAATCGCCATGGTCAAGAAGGCCGCCGCTGTGGTCAACGTGGAGCTCAAAGTCCTTGACGAGGCTAGGGGCGTCGCGATAGCAAAGGCGGCGGAGAGGATAATAGCTGGGGAGTATCGTGATCAGTTTCCTCTCTCCCTTTGGCAGACCGGCAGCGGAACCCAGACCAACATGAACGTCAACGAGGTGCTTGCTAGGATGGCTTCGGAGGAGCTGGAGGAATCGGTACATCCGAACGATCACGTCAACCGCAGCCAGAGCAGCAACGACGTCTTTCCCACCGCTATGCACCTAGCGACGGTACTTGCCGTGGAGGAGCGTCTTATCCCGGCCATGGATGCCATGACCGAGGTCCTGAGGGAAAAGAGGGATCGGTACGTTGGGCTTGTGAAGATAGGTCGTACTCACCTTCAGGACGCCACCCCTCTGACCCTGGGTCAGGAGATAGGCGGATGGGTCAGGATGATAGAGCGTTGTCAGTCAATGATAATGACATCCGTGGAGTACCTTAAGGATCTGGCCATAGGTGGAACCGCTGTCGGGACCGGTCTCAACGCGCCTGAGGGATTTGGAGAGAAGGTGGCCATCCAGCTTGGCGACATGACTGGGGTGGACTTTCGATCCGCACCGGACAAGTTTCATTCACTCACCAGTAAGGACGAGCTTGTTGCCCTTCATGGCTCTCTAAAGGCTCTTGCCGCGGACCTGATGAAGATAGCCAACGACGTGAGATGGCTCGCATCTGGCCCTCGCTGTGGGCTTGGAGAGCTTGTAATTCCGGCAAACGAGCCTGGAAGCTCCATAATGCCGGGGAAGGTCAACCCGACCCAGGCCGAGGCCGTGACGATGATATCGGTACAGGTTATGGGCAACGACACCATAGTCGGCGTCGCCGCCAGCCAGGGCAACTTTCAGCTGAACGTGTTCATGCCGGTCACCATAAACGCCGTCCTTCAGTCGGTGAGGTTGCTCAGCGACGGCATCAGCTCTTTCACCGAGAGGTGTCTTAAAGGCCTTGAGGCAGACGAGGAGAGGATAAGCTCCACCAGGGACAGGTCCCTCATGTTGGTCACGGCCCTAGCCCCTGCACTGGGATACGATACAGCGGCGTCGGTGGCGAAGAGGGCCCATCAGGACAGGATAACCCTCAAGGAGGCGGCCGTCTCCATGGGAGTCCTGACCGGGGAGGAGTTCGACAGGCTGGTGGTCCCTGAGAGGATGGTCTAGCGTGAACATAGTTTTCACCTCATGCGCAGATTTCCCGCACGTGTCGTCCAGTGACGGAGTGCTTTTTAACGAGCTGACAAACAGGGGGCATAAGGTGATAGGGGCCAGGTGGGATGGGGATCAGGAGCCATTCAGGGCCGCTGACCTGATCCTTTTCAGGGCCCATTGGGACTATCACGTAAAATTGTCCGAGTTCAACCGATGGCTGGATAGCCTGGATAAAATGGGCAATGTAGTCAAAAACGACACGGATGTTGTCAGATGGAACTCCACAAAAAGGTATCTTGAAGATCTAAAGGCGGCAGGCCTTTCTGTGCCTGAAACCAGGTTTTGCTTGGGGGCAAAAGGGGTAAGGGAGACTTTTTTGGAGTTGGGCTGGTCCAAAGGGATAATAAAGCCCCCTATAGGCGCCAGCGGCTACATGGTTGACCTGGTCTCCCTTGACGATCTGGATAAATGGTCTGCCGGAAAGGAAGAAGATCAGGATTGGATGGTTCAGGAGTTCGTCCAAGGTATCTCTGACGGCGAGATATCAATGGTCTTTTGGGACGGAAAATACTCCCATTCGGTAATAAAAGTACCGGCAAAGGGGGAGTTCAGGACCAACAGCGCTTACCGTTCGGATGTAAAGCGGACCTACCCATCTGAGGATCTTATAACTCAGGGTTTAAAAGCCCTCTCGTATCTTCCCTCAATACCACTGTATGGAAGGGTCGACGGAGTTTTAGACGAAGATAGAGGATTTATTTTGATGGAACTGGAACTTAATGAACCTGGGCTCTATCTTGACTACGCTCCTGAGATGGCGACCGTTTGGGCCGATAAAATAGAGGCCCTGTGAGATAAAAGGGAGGCATCCCTAAAATGGGGATGTCTCCCTTTTTTTATATATAGCCCATCTGTCTGGCCTTTACCAGCGCTTCAGATCCACAGGTAGCCCCTAAGGACCGATAGAGTTTTAAAACGTGATATTTTGCCGTAGAGTGGCTGACTCCAAGCTCCTGGGCTATCCTTTTGTAGCTTAGGTTTTGGGAGAGTAGTCTCAGAGTGATAACCTCTTTATCGGTCAGAGATACTGGCTCAGGGGAGGTATTGTACGCCTTTCCTGCCGATCGCTCCATCACCGCTACTGCGACGGTCATGGCAAAGTTGGACAGTTCGATGCCGGCCTGCTTGGATATTTTTAGATAAGACTCCACCACCGGCCTTAGCCGCTCTCCCTCTTCCAGGAACATGGTGTAATATAGGTATTTCTCCGCCTCGTTAAGGGCCTCGCCTAGGTGTGACAGAGATTTTTCCCTGTCACCAAGGTTCCAGTTAGCGACCGACAGGAGTATGGATGTCTCCACGATATCGCTGGGGCGGCGAAAATCCCGTCCTAGCTGGAGGAGTTTCTCTCCGAACATGACACCGAGGGCGCTTGAGCCTGTGGCTATAAGAGCCCTCATGGTTGTGAAATGTTGGTACATCTTATAGAGTGGGAGCTTTCCCATAAGTGGGACCGAGTACGAATTGAGCCACTCCCTACCGGCGTCGATATCGCCATCCTCCATCCTCTGCCTGAACTGCCATGCCCTGAAGTTCGGTATCAAAAACAGGAGGTCCTCCTCCTCTATCCATATATCCACCTCTTTCCCCAGGATTTTTGCCTCATCACCTCTGTTCATCGCCTTTAGTATAGCTATCAGGATCATCCTGGCGCAGAACGAGAGCTCTGGACGACACTCTTTTTTCA
>CAYNAN010000067.1:0-12684 GCA_964395085.1 uncultured Synergistaceae bacterium | reverse complement strand
CTTTTGACGCTCTGACGATCGTCGCTGACGCATACCGCCCTCAAAATAGCCATTAACATTGCCTCCTTCGTGGTCTTTTAGGTGCTATAATATCATTGCAACGAAGTTGCAACTATTACAAAGGGGGAGATACTCTTGAGGTTCAAGTCTTTTTTGTTTTTTATCCTTATTGCCGTTTTTTCTATAACGGTAACGCCTAAGGCAAAGGCGGATGAAGTCGTAGCTGTAGCGGCGGGGATATCTCCCTGCGTGCAGGAGATTATGGACCTGTATATCGCCAAGGGAGGCGCGCCTATGTCGATGGTGACGGGCCCATGTGGGGCTCTGGCGAAACAGGCGGAAGCAGGAGCTCCTTACGATTTGGTGATGATGTCGGAGCCTAGATGGCCAAACTGGATGAAGGAGAAGGGTCTTTTAACCGACGTCCATTCCTTTGCAATAGGACAGCTGGTCCTATGGAGCGACAGGGGAGAGGAACCCACAATGGACGGTATAAAAGATCATATCACGGCGGTGCCAGATCCAGAGATGACGGCCTACGGGATGCTGACAAAAAACTACCTATCGTCAAAAAAATTATGGGAATCCTTCGCATCGGGCGAGATAGTGACCACGAAGTCCGCCCCTCAGGCTATCATGGCGGTATCCAGCGGTGCGGCCCAGTGGGCCTTCGTCCCCAAGTCCTCCGCGCTTAAAGCAGGAGGACCGTTTTTGACCCTGGAAGGGGCCACTATGGATCAAGTAGGTGGGTTAGGGCCAAAAGCTGGCCCCGAAGCTAAGGCCTTCTGGGAGTTCTGTAGATCGAAAGAGGTCGACCAGGTATGGGAGAGGTGGGGCTTCCACCTGGTGGAGCGACGTTGACTCAAGCGATCCTCATAAGCCTGAAAATACTCGTCGTGGACGTACCCCTGATGCTCGTCCTTGGCACAGGGGCCGGATGGTTGTTGGCAAAACGGGAGTTCAAGGGAAAAGACCTGCTTGAGACGTTTTTGATGCTTCCGGTGGCGTTGCCTCCGGCGGTGCTTGGACTATACCTCCTCATGTTTTTCGGTAAAATACCCTTTTTCAGGTCCATGGGGCTCCTTTTCTCATTTCCTGCGGCGGCTTTGGCCGCCCTTATACCGGCCCTGCCTATGGTCATATCTTCGGCAAGAACCGGATTCCAGGCCATACCGGTCTCCTTGGAGGATGCGGCTAGAAGCATGGGAAAGTCCGAGATAACCGTCTTTCGCAGGATATCGTTCCCTCTGGCAAAAAGACACGTTATGGCAGGCCTGGCCCTGGGGACAGCCAGAGCCCTAGGGGACTTCGGTGTTACCTTGATGATAGCCGGAAACATCCCAGGAAGGACCCAAACCCTGCCTCTTTACATATACGGTCAGGTGGAGACCCTGGAGTTCGCCAAGGCAAACGTGGCTGCCGCCATACTGGCGGTAATAGGTATACTGAGCCTGCGTTTCGTCAGGATGATGGAGGCAAACCGTTGAGCTGGCTTAAGGCATCCTTTAAGCACGAAGAGGGGGATTTCTCCCTATCGTTGGCTTTATCCACCGGCAGGGATATATCGGTCCTTTTCGGTCCGAGCGGGGCTGGGAAGAGCATGACGCTGAAACTTCTCTGCGGCCTAAAAAAGCCCTCCTCGGAGGGGATATTTACCATGGGAGGCAGGGTAATTCAGGGACCGGGAAGATGGGTCAAGCCCAGAGACAGGAGCATCGCTATGGTGTTTCAGGATCTGGCTCTATTTCCCCACATGACGGTAGAGGAGAACGTGTGTTTCGCCATATCCGACGGGGACACCTCAAAATGCTCAAGGTGGCTAAATAGAATGGGGCTGGAGAGCAAGGCCAAGGAGATGCCCCACAACCTGTCCGGCGGACAGAGGCAGAGGGTGGCCTTAGCGAGAGCTCTGGCCTCCTCGCCAGAGCTCTTGCTTTTGGACGAGCCCTTCAGCGCCCTCGACACCCCTCTCAGGAGATCGCTCCGGCGGGAGCTGAAGGAGCTCCACAGAGAGACCGACATCCCCATGATATACGTCACCCATCAGATGGAGGACGTATGTGCCATGGGGGATCGGGTCTTTTTGATAAACAACGGCAAACTCTCAGGAGAGGTAGATCTAAAGAAGCTGACGTCCTCCGACTCCTCCTGGCATCATCTGGGATGGGGAAACATGGTCGACGGAGACCTGATAAAAGAAGGCGGCGTCGCCTCGTTCAGCTGGAGAGGGGGACGTTTTTATCTGCCTCCATCGACAAATGAGGAAGGGCCGGTCTCGGTCTTTATACCGTCCGACCTAATATCTATAGTCTACCCCTCCATACCGTTAGACCCTGCCTTCGCCGGTAACACCGTGAACGGGAGGGTCGTCGAGAGATACGTAATGGGCAGGATGTGCCACATGCAGGTCGAGATAGGCGAACAGTTATGGCAGGTGGAGTTCCCGTCAACCTCATACGAGAGCTTGGAAACGGAGGAAGGATCTGACATCACCATAGCTGTAAGGCCAGTGGATATCTCGATAATACCGAAGGATCGGAGGAATTTCGGTGAAGACTAAGACAGTACCGGTAGAAAAGTCCCTGGGGATGGCCCTGTCCCACGACCTGACCCAGATATCTACCTCGCAGGGATTTAAGGGAGCCAGGTTTAAAAAGGGCCACGTGGTTAGGGAAGAGGACCTGGAGACCCTCAGGTCAATGGGGAGGGAGAACCTCACAGTCTTGGAGCTGGAGGATGACGAAGTCCACGAGGACGACGCTGCCGTAAGGCTGGCAAAAGCTATAACCGGTAAAAACCTGGAGGTTCGAGGCCCTGGTGAGGGCAAATGCTCCCTGGTGGCATCCTGCGACGGCATGTTGGACCTTGACCCAAATTCGATAGACATGATAAACCAGGATCGTCAGTGGATCATAGCGACCGTCTCAAACCACGTGCCGGTAACAAAGGGAGAGATAGTGGCGTCCTTCAGGGTCCTGCCACTGGCGGTCACTGAGGCACAGGTCAAAAGGGCCGAAGAACTGGCTACCCCCATATCGATAGTCCCCTACAGGCACAGAAAGGTGGCCCTCATAAGCACGGGAAGGGAGCTCGCAGAGGGCAGGATAAAAGACTCCTTCTGCCCCATGTTGGAAGGGAAGATATCACTCTACGGTGGGACCATCGTCCATCACGATATCGTCACCGACGACAGGGATAAAATCGGAGCGGCCATAGACCAGGCACTTGACGAAGGGGCCGACCTGATAGTATGCACAGGGGGGATGAGCGTGGACGCTGACGACGTGACCTCCTCCGCCATAAGTAACAGGACTGACCAGGTGATACTGAAGGGCATACCGATCCTTCCAGGATGCCACTTCATGATCGCAACAAAAGGTCCAGCCACGGTCCTGGGGGTCCCAGCTGGAGCGGTGTTCGAACCCCTCACGTCTTTAGATATAGTGCTTCCCAGGATATTCGCCGACATGATACCGGGGGAAGAGGAGATCCGAGGATGGGGGGTCGGCGGACTATGCCGCCACTGCCCGGTTTGCATCTTCCCAAGATGCAGTTTCGCCTCTAGGTAAAAACGTGGACGAGGCTAAAAACCTTAGGCTGGCTGGAGTTAGAGCTACCGCCTGTCGGGTGGCGGTCCTTAAGGAGCTGTTGGCAAAGGAGGGCCCTATGGCCCACAGAGATCTTGAGGACGCCCCATCGTTGAGGGATTTCGACAGGGTCACGCTGTATAGAACGTTGTCGACGCTGGAGGAAAACGGCCTGGCCCACAGGATACTGGGAACCGACGGAGCCTGGCGGTACTGCGCCCACGACCAAAACCAGACCGGATGTCCGGGAAATCACGCCCATATGGAGTGCTCCCTGTGCGGAAGGATGGTCTGTCTCATGGACCAGCCCATACCAAATCTAAAGCTACCTGAAGGATGGTCCATCTCCGGCAAGCAGCTGGTGGCCTACGGGGTATGCCCGGACTGCTCTAAAAGAAAGGGGCAAGACTAGACATGGACATACTAAGATCATCTATAGACGCGCTGCTTAAAAAATTGGATCAAATTGGCTTCTCCCTCGACACAAAAGTGACGTCGCGGGCCATGGGAGTTGACGAGGCCCTTGGGGATCCCTCTCCTTACAGGGACTTCGCCCTCCAAAGAGGTGTTGAAAAGCTGATGGACGTGGAGATAGAGGGACACCACGGCCAGTCTTTCACCTCCTACCCCTGCAACTGGGTCGGGACTGTGGGGGAGGTCCTCGCCATGGATATGGACAGCGACAGAGACAGGGCCCTCTCTATCGGGGTCATAAACTCCCTTTCGTCCCTCCTAGGGATCAGCTCCAACACGGTACACTGTCGCGACCAGGGGCCTCAGCTCTGTGGAGTGGACATCGCTAAATGGGCCATTGAGAACGCCTCATCCAAAGACGTTATCGGTATAATAGGGTATCAGCCTGCCATCCTGAACAACCTGGTCCAGGCCTTAGGTGCGGACAGAATAAGGGTCCTGGACCTTAACCCCGACAACATAGGCCAGATCAGACACCAAGTCACGGTATGGGACGGGGCCAAGGACCTTGAGACCATGGCGGATCAGGTATCCGTCTGTCTCGCGACCGGTTCATCTTTGGTAAACAACACAGCGGACGGAATAGTCGAGACGTTCCGATCCAGGGGCAAAGAGCTGATCTTCTTCGGGACTACCATATCGGGCCCGGCTGCGCTGCTAGGCCTCAGACATATCTGTCCAAGGTCATGTCGGTAACGGGAGCGATAATACCGGCGGCTGGGCTTTCATCCCGGATGGGAACCTGCAAGGCCACCATGGAGATAGAGGGCAAGCCTGCCCTCACCTGGGCGGTAACGTCCCTCAGGGAGTCGGGGGTAAAGGACGTACTTGTCGTGACAGGCCACTGGAGGGATCACGTGGAGCCCTTGGCAAAAAAGCTCAACTGCCTAACGGTACACAACGACGGCTACATGGAGGGAATGTTCTCCTCCGCTATAAAGGGCATGGAGGCGATCCCCAAAGGCTGGGATCGATTTTTCTTCCTGCCGGTGGACGTCCCTCTGGTCAGGCCCACTACCCTATCCAAGCTCATCGGGATCGAAGGTCCGTTGCTGTACCCGACCTTCATGGACAAAAGGGGACATCCTCCACTCATCGACCGATCGCTGATCGCCCATATAAGGGCCTGGTCGGGAAATATGGGGCTGAGAGGAGCGCTGGAGTCCAAGGACGAACTGTCCAAAAACGTGGCAGTAGCGGACCAGGGGACGGAGCTCGACATGGACAGGCCTGATGACCACCGATTCATATCGTCCATCGCCAGGAGGAGAGACCTCCCCACGGACATGGAGATAAAGGCGCTGGAGAGATTGGCCAACACGCCGCAAAACGTGTTAAAACACGAACTGAGAGTGACCAAGACAGCGCTGGAGATGGCGACCCTCATGGAACAGAGGGGGATCAAGGTCGATAAAGAGCTACTCAGGACAGCCTCGCTCCTCCACGACCTGTGTCGAACAGAGAGGAAACACGGCCAGGCCGGGGCCAATCTCCTGAGGGAACAGGGATTTTTCTCCGTGGCCAGGCTCGTGGCTACCCACATGGACCACCCCTACGATGGAACCCTGGACGAGGGGGCACTGCTGTACCTGGCGGATAAGCTGACCTGCAACGACAGGCTCTGCTCCGTGGAGGAAAGGCTGGAGGGAATGATGGCCAAGTTCGACGGGGACGAGAAGGCCCAAGAGGGCGCGATCAGGAGGCTGGAGAAGGCCAAGGCCATGTTGGACCACCTGTCTCGTCTGCTGGGTGGAGACGCGATGGGGATGCTGCGGTGACAAGGCTGTTTCTGGTCCGCCACGGCAGGCCCGCCCTGCCAGTCGAAAAGACCTTTTACGGCTCCACCGACCTACCCCTATCCCAGAAAGGCAGGGAACAGGCCGAGGCCCTTCGTCCCCTATGGGAATCGATAAAACCGCGGCGAGTCTACTCCAGCCCTCTGTCCAGGTCCATAGACACCGCCAGGCTGTCGGGCCTGGAGCCGGAGACCATGGAGCACCTATCGGAGATAGACATGGGATCATGGGAGATGGTCCCTTTCAGTATCATATCGAAATATTATCATCAAGACTTCATGAATAGGTGGCAAGATATAGAGACATTCCGACCGCCAGGAGGGGAGAGCTTTAGCGACGTGGCTGAACGGGCCCAAAGGGCCTTCAAGATCATGACAGAGGATAGTGAGGACACCGCTGTAGCATTCGGCCACATAGGTGTCTTCAGGGCGATACTGTGGAGAGAGCTGGGCATACCCCTTAAGGCCACCTTCAGCCTGAACCAGGATCACTGTGGGATCCACGTCCTACAGGTCCAGTCGAACAGGACTTCCCTGGAGAGGGCCAACTGGGCCCCTCTCCAGATATGGGGGGATACAGAAAAAAATGGATAAAGGCATACTTAAAGCGTTGGGAAACGCCCTGGACAACCGATCTCCAGGGGTCCTATGCACCGTGGTGGGAAAGAACGGATCGACGCCCTGCCGGGTCGGTGCCAAGATGTGGGTCGAGCCGAGTGGAGCGATAAAGGGCACTGTAGGAGGGGGCGACCTGGAGAGGAGAGCCATATCCATGGCCCTTGACATGATGTCCCACGGGATCCCCCACAGGATAATGGAATACAGGCTGGATCCGGGAGAACCCAGCGGAGAAGGCCTGATCTGTGGCGGTGCCACTTCCATTTTCCTCGAGCTATTGGGAAGAAGAAGGGACGTGGTTATATTCGGGGCCGGCCATGTAGGACAGGCTGTAGGCGCGATCGCGTCATTTTGCGACTACAACGTTACCTTCTGGGACGACCGAGACGGGATAAACATACAAAAAGACGCTAAGATCGTGACGTCCCCTCTGGAGGACTCCCTGCCACTGTTGGACCTTGGGCCAGGAGTCTCCGTTGTCATCTGCACATGGGGGCACGGCAAAGACGGAGACGTGGTCAAACTTCTCGACGGCTGTAGCGCCTCCTATATAGGCATGTTATCATCGAAAACCAAGGCGGCAAAGCTCTGGGGTAGGTTAAGGGATGAGGGGGTCTCGGAGGACCATCTTTCCAGGATACACACCCCTATAGGGATAAACATAGGGGCTGGGTCGCCACAGGAGATAGCTATATCCATAATGGCTCAGATAATTTCGGAGGATTCGGGAAGCGGATCGGACGTATGTCCATCGGTCCTGTAAACCAGCCGAGAAGGGAAGGGGAAGAGGGCATGACAAAATACACGGGATCTCTTAAGGACATACCGCTGCACAAAGCCAGTGGCCCAACAATGGAAAAGAGGATAGTGTTCAGCCCGGACGTCAACGACTGGCCGGGGCACGTAGTCCGCTATTTCACCATAAAAGCCGGCACCGGCAACCCACTCCATCGCCACGACTGGCCCCACTGGGGACTGATTCTCAAGGGAAGTGCCACAGGCGAGGTCGATGGTGAGACCTTCCACATGGAGGAGGGAGGGTGGTTCTACATACCTCCCAAGGTAGCCCATCGTTTTCAGGCCGGTGAGGAGGACTTTCATTTCATCTGCATGGTGCCGGAGGAGGGAGACAGGCTTCCCGTCACCATGGTGGAATAGATAAGTCATCGATAAAAGGCCCGAGCGGCCAAGTCCGTTCGGGCCTTTTGCTAACCTTTTCTCAGGCTTATGGGATCGGAATACTGGGCCTCGGCATCCCAGGGGAACAGTATCCAGGTATCCTGACTGACCTCGGTGACGTAGGTATCCACGTAGGGCTTCCCCTCGGGCTTGGCGTACACAGTGGCGAAGCGGGCCTCCGGGAACATCTCCCTGACGACCTTGGCTGTCTTGCCGGTATCGACGAGGTCGTCGACTATCAGCCAGCCATCCCCCTTGCTGGACGTGTCTATCTGCTTGATTATCTGAAGCTCTCCCTGTCGTTTCATGGTATAGCTGGATATACATACAGTGTCCACAAGCTTCACGTCGAGCTCTCTGGCCATTATTGCAGCGGGTATGAGCCCTCCCCTAGCTATGCCGATGATCCTCTCCCACTTGCGGTCAAGGAGCCTCCAGGCCAGGGCTTTGCAGTCCCTCTGCATCTGCTCCCAGGATATCGTAAAGGTCTTATGATACCTATCCTCAGAACTCATCGAAATTCCCTCCAAAAGATAAAAAATCTCCCCATCCTTCAGGGGGAGTAGAACATAAACTATCAGGCCTAATTCTACATAAACAACGGCAAAGAGGAAAGCGTTCTCTCTGCGCTACGTGGAAAAAGGTGGATCGAACGTGATATACTCGCATAAGAGGACTTTTCCTCGCTAAAAGAAAAGGGGGTATTCACGTTGAAAAGACACAAAGTTGCAGCAGCGTTGGCCTTATCTCTGGCGGTGCTCGTGGCGGGAAGCGCCATAGCCGCCATGAAGATGATCCCGATGCAGGATATCAAAACAGGCTTTATCTACATAGGCCCTGTGGGAGACGGTGGCTACACCTACATGCACGATCAGGGACGGACCTACATGCATGAGCAGAACCCCGATCTGCCCAAAAGCGTCATAGTCGAGAACGTGCCGGAAGGCCCAGACGCCGCCAGGGTCACTGAAACTCTGGTGAGACGGGGAGCCAACGTCATATTTGGGAACTCCTTCGGTTACATGGACTTCATGCTTGACGTGGCGAAACGCTACCCAGATGTCTACTTCATGCACTGCTCTGGCTACAAGACCGCGCCTAACATGGGAACCTACTTCGGCAGGATGTACCAGCCCAGATACCTGTCCGGCATAGTGGCGGGAGCCATGACCAAGAGCAACATACTTGGATACGTCGCGGCACAGCCCATCCCCGAGGTCATCAGGGGAATAAACGCCTTCACCCTAGGGGCCAGAAGCGTCAACCCCAACGTAACGGTAAAGGTAATATGGCTCTTCTCCTGGTTTGACCCAGGAAAGGAAAAGGAAGCGGCCAAAGCCCTCATAGACGCAGGGGCCGACGTCATAGGGATGCACGCCGACAGCGGTGCTGCCCCACAGGCTTGCGAGGAAGCAGGAGTCTACGTTATAGGCTATAACAACGACATGTCTCAGTTTGCCCCTACAAAGCACCTCACCGCCCCTATATGGAACTGGGGCGCTGTTTACGACTACACCGTAAAACAGGTCTCCCAGGGAGTATGGCAACCTGATCAGATTTGGTGGGGCCTGAAAGAGAACATGGTCGGTCTGGCCCCGTTCAGCGAAGCGGTGCCAAAGTCGCTTGTGGAGACCGTCGAATCCAGGAAGAAAGCCATCGTCTCCGGCGAATGGGACGTCTTCTGGGGCCCCATATGGGACCAAAACGGCGAGCTCAAGGTCAAGGATAACGAGAAGATGTCCGACGGAGATATGTTGGGCATGGACTGGTTCGTACAGGGCGTGGAGGCCAGCATCCCCAAATAAACGCGAGGACTTCTTTCCTAAACGCCGTCTTTCGATGTATTATGTTGTGAGGATGCTTTTATAGAGCGTCCTCACTTTATTTTTTTAGAGGGGGAAAGGCCATGACCGAAGCTAGCACCCTATTGGTTGAGATGAGAGGAATAACAAAATCCTTTCAGGGCATAAAGGCAAACGACCAGGTCAACTTACAGCTAAAAAGAGGCGAGGTACTGGCCCTTTTAGGGGAAAACGGAGCGGGCAAATCCACGCTGATGAACGTACTTTCAGGAATCTACCTCCCTGACGGGGGAACCATCGACATAGACGGCAAAAGACTCTCCTTTGGATCTCCCCACGACGCTATAGCTGCTGGGATAGGGATGGTTCATCAACATTTTATGCTTGTTCCATCTCAGACCGTGTGGGAGAACATGGTTCTAGGATTGCCCGAACTTCCCCAGGTGCTTCCTAAAGCCAGAATCATATCCGACATCAGGGATATATCACAGCAATATGGCTTGGACGTTGATCCAGAGGCGATCATATGGCAGCTATCCATAGGAGAACAGCAGAGGGTCGAGATATTGAAATCCCTCTACCGAAAGGCACAGGTCCTTATCCTGGACGAACCCACCGCAGTGCTCACACCTCAGGAGGCAAAAAACCTGTTTCACACGGTCAAGAGGATGACCAAGGAGGGGCGAGGGGTTATCTTCATATCCCACAAACTGGACGAGGTAATGGAGATATCCGACCATGTCATGGTGCTCCGAAAAGGCAAACTGGTCGGTATCGTAGAGACAAAAGGATCGAGCAAGGAAAAAATAGCCGAGATGATGGTGGGCAGGAGGGTAAATCTGGAGTTGGATAAAAAGGACCTCGTCCCAGGAAAGGTCGTTTTCTCCGTATCCCAGGCCAACGCCCTCAGCGATCGTGGGCTAAAGGCGTTGAACGACGTGTCATTAGAGCTCAGAGAGGGGCAGATACTGGGCTTAGCGGGGGTCGCCGGAAACGGCCAGACAGAGCTCTGTCAGGCGATGGCTGGGCTCAGAAAGATGACTTCCGGCAAGCTATTTCTGAACGGGAGAGAGGTCACGGACCTCTCTCCCAGAAAGCTCATAGACGGCGGCGTTCGCTACATACCTGCGGACCGCAAGGGGACAGGCATGGTCTCCAACATGGACGTCAGGGAGAACTCCACGCTTAAAAGATACTGGAGAAGCCCTGTGGCTAAGGGGATGCTCATAGACTGGAAGGCGGTCTTAAAACACGCCATAGGGATAGTCAAGGACTTCAACGTTGACACCCCTTCAGTTGAGACCCCTGTCAGAAACCTGTCCGGAGGCAACATCCAAAAGCTCATGTTGGGGCGGGAGCTCAGCGACGTGCCCAAGGTCCTTATAGCTATGAACCCCACCTGGGGGCTTGACGTCGCTGCCACCAGGTTCGTCAGAGAACAGCTTCTGGAGGAGAGAGAGAAAGGGGCCGCCATATTCCTCATATCCGAGGACCTGGACGAACTTATGTCTCTAAGCGACAGAATGGCGGTCATCTACAGAGGCAAGATAATGGGGATGATAGAGGACCCCAATACCTTTGGCATAGAGAGGATCGGCATGATGATGGCAGGGACAAGGATAGAGGACGCCGGAGGTAGTATACAATGAGACTCAAGACCCAGAAAAGGCTCAATCAACCTATTTGGCTTGAGATAGCCATCCCCATCGGAGGGCTTGTAATGGCCTTCCTGGTAAGCGGCGTGTTCTTAACTGCGATGGGAGTGTCGCCCATGGAGGCCTATCGTGAGATGTACCACTCCGCCTTCGGGGACAGCTACGGCCTGAGCGAGTGCATGGTCAAGGCCATTCCCCTCGCTATGGCAGCAATAGCTGTGACGCTCTCTTTCAAGATGCTCATATGGAACATCGGTGCGGAGGGGCAGATATTCATGGGGGCCATAGCGGCAGCTGCTGCAGCTAGATACTTTCCATCCGACAACCACGTCTTCATGCTTTTCTCAATGGGATCCTTGGCCATCTTGGCAGGGGGGCTATGGGCGGCCTTTGCGGGATATCTAAAGGCCCGGTGGAACGTAAACGAGATAATAACCACATTGATGATGAACTACATAGCCATACACCTTATGGACTACTTCGTATACGGTCCGTGGAGAGATCCGGCCAGCCTGGGTTTTCCCATGACCGCCCCGTTTCCCCAGTCTGCTAGGCTGATGGAGATGGGATGGGGAAGGGTCCACTCCGGGATAATTCTGGCCGCGATCCTCATATTCATGGCTTGGTGGGTATTCAAGATGACCAGATGGGGATACGAGATCAGGGTTATCGGGGAGAACCCCAAAGCCGCCACCTTCGCCGGGATAGACTACGTGAAGAACGTGGTCGTCGTGATGTTTATATCGGGAGCTATCGCCGGCCTCGCTGGCATGACCGAGGTCGCAGGGCTACAGGGCAGGCTTCAACACGGATTCTCCGGTGGATTCGGCTACACCGCCATAATAGTGGCCTGGTTATCACGTCTGAATCCCATAGCAATAGCCCTGGTAGCCTTCCTGATGGGAGGCCTACTGGTCGGAGGAGAGTCCCTCCAGATCGTCATGGGCCTGCCCATAGCCAGCACGCTTGTCGTTCAAGGTTGCATACTGTTTTTCATCCTAGCGGGGGAGTTCTTCCGACGTTACCGTATAGTAATAGCAAAGGAGGACGTTTAGAATGGAGATCCTCATACCTATCCTGGCGGCAGCTGTGAGAAGTGGGACCCCCATACTCTACGCCACGTTAGGAGAGATAGTAACGGAGAAGAGCGGCGTGATGAACCTGGGGCTAGAGGGTCTGATGCTCCTAGGGGCTCTCTCCGGCTTCGCCGTAACATCCGCCACCGGAAGCCCGTGGCTCGGGGTGGCGGCGGCCTTCGCTGTTGGGGCTTTCTTCAGCCTCTTCCACGCCATCGTCTGCGTATCCCTGGGGGGGAACCAGGTTGTGAGTGGACTGGCCTTGACCATGTTGGGAACCGGCGTCACAGCCATACTTGGCCGCAACTACGTCGGTCAGCTTATAAGCGGCTTTTCCAGGATACCGGTCCCGTTTCTTTCGGACATTCCGGTGATAGGACCTATCTTCTTCAACCACGACCCGCTGGTATACCTGTCCTACGGCCTGGTGCTGTTCCTGTGCTGGTTCCTATGGAGGACTAAGTCAGGGCTTAACCTCAGGGCGGTGGGAGACAACCC
>CAYNAN010000066.1:9700-12773 GCA_964395085.1 uncultured Synergistaceae bacterium | reverse complement strand
GTCGCACGAGGCATCGTATACCATAAATCATCTTTCGAAAAATCTAAAATAGGAAGAATCCCTTCTATGTCGTTTTGGTTATTCAACATAACTTTAATTTCATTTATAAACCTGACTTTTTTTCTTTCGACTTATTTTGCAATTCCTTTAAAGCAAACTCCTTCCCGTCTTTTTCAACTAAAAAAACCTTCGCATTACCTCCTTCTCCAATTAAAGATTTTTTTTCATAAAGACCAATCCAGCCATTTTCATTAACTTTTGACATAAAACACCTCTCTAAATATCACTAAAATACAAATATATATCAAACAAAAAAACAGGGATTCTCTAAAAATATGTTAATTATTTAGACATGCTCCAGGCTCGGTTAAAAAGACATCTAGGCATAGACGAAAAGACACCCTAGCCCCATGAGCATAGCACGAAGACCCCGGACGTGACTCCAGGGCCTTTGTGCTATGCTCATGGGGCTACTCTCAGCACAAACCAGTAGGGCTCAAACCCTGCTTCCGCAAGCTCTGAGATTAGCCTCAAAAAAGGCTCGTAATTGCCCTTGGTGTGAGCCAAATCCAAAGTCTCGTAATACTCCAGTCGCCTCTCCACAGGTAAAACGATTGGAGGGAATCCGCTTTTCATTAGTTCTAGATTCATAATCAGCCTCGACGTTCTACCGTTGCCGTCCACGAAAGGATGGATTTTGACGAAGTCACTATGTACACGGGCGGCCCGCTCCACTGGGTGAAGAGATTGAGCCTCGGTCCGATACCACTGGATAAAGCCCTGCATCTCGCTTTCCACATGAAGGGCATCGGGGGGCAAATGGTTGGCACCGGCTATAATGACGTTCATCTTTCTGTAGACTCCGGCATTTTTATCTTCGATATTTTTCAGGATCAATTGGTGAATCGACTTGATTTGCCACTCCGACAACGGTTCCCGTTTTTTCACCAGATCTTCCACAAAAAAGATGGCCTCTCTGTGGTTGATCGCTTCAAAGTGTTCCCGAATGGTTTTTCCCCCGACCGTTATCCCCTCCAAAGCCACTTTGGTCTCCTTCAGCGTGAGGGTGTTACCCTCTATAGCGTTGGAATGGTAAGTCCACCGCAGGACTAGATCGTCGTGTAAATTGGAGACGATTTCCGGCGACAGTGGGCGATAGGAATCAAGTTTTTGTTTGAGGGCGTCGAGTCTAATAAAATCCATCATCTTTTTTGGTGCCTCCTCTAAAAACGCCCTTGGAGTTATGAAATCTCACCGAACCATAGGGATCAAAAAGGCCTTTGAGACCTCCTCCGCAACTTCCTTTCCCCTCAGTATCTCCAGGAGCCTCAGGGCGAAGAAGGGGGTAATGGCCGGGCCCTTGGCGGTGGTGATGTGGCAGTCGGTCTCTACCGTCTCCGACCCTATGGTCGCCCCGGTCAGCCACGACTCCATGCCGGGATAGCAGACCGCTTTCCGTCCCTCCAGGATTCCGGCCTTGCCGAAAACCGCAGGAGCAGCGCAGATGGCGGCCAGCTTTTTGCCCTCCGAGTCGTAGCGGACCACGAGGTCCAACAGTCCCTGGTGCTCGGTGTAGGCCACCGTACCACCGGGGACCACCAGCATGTCGAAAGGACGGTCAACCACGTCGTCGAACAGGGCGTCAGCCAGCACCGACACGCCGTGCTTGCCCTTCACCGTCGTCCCTCCGTTGAGTGACGTCATGGTCACGTTAACATCCCCCCTACGAAGTATGTCTACCGTAGTGAGGGCCTCTGTCTCCTCGAATCCGTCTATAAGAAAAACCGCAACCTCGATCATATTGTCTCACCTCTTGCGGAGTATTAGGGAACAAGCCCTAATACAATACTACCACAGCCTATGCTCCGGCGAAGAAGACATCGTGAAAACCATCCTATCGTTGAAGGACACTGTTTGGATCATCATGTTATGAAGGTTTGGACGGAGTCTCTGTCAGTTATTTCGTCAGTCCTAATCGCACATCCAGGTCTATAGTGAACAGATAACACTTTTTCCCGATCATCTTCTTAAAGTACAATCTATATCACTCCCATCTGGTCGGGGTTTTTGAGCTCCACCGATATTTTTACCATGAAATGGTCGTAACCTTTAACTGACATCTCGTCCAGAACCACGTCCTCGAAAAAGAGATCCCCTATGTGGAGCCCCCTCTCGCAGACCACGGTAAGCAACCTCTCGTATCCCTCGCCGATGGATAGATAGCCCGAACAGTGATAGGCCACCAGATAAGGCCCCTTCCTCATCAACAGTCCGTTTTTGCCAGGAAGCTCGCCCACGTCGGTGTAGTAATAGCGGTAATCGTCGTATCGGCCCTCCTCAACGGACTTCTTGTCCAGTATCTGGCCGATAGAGCTGGGCAGGGCCATTCCAATATCCGAACACCTCCGGATGTGGTCCATGAGGAGCTTGAAAGCGGCCCTTTCGTCGGACCAGCAGAAGCCCGGGGAGACCAGAAGGGGCCGATCTGGGGACATCTCCACGAAGATACTATCTTTGTCCGCGGCCAGCGCGGACGACGTAACCTCCATCTTGCTCTCAACGAGCTTTTTCATGGCGACAAGCCGCTGGATCCTCTCCTCTATCAGGTCGCCCTGATCCCTCATGAGGGCCATGAACCGCCCGGGAGACCGGCTGTCCATGTAGGACCGGATCTCCCTAAGCGACATGCCGAGTTCTTTAAGGACCTGAATGACGTAAAATGGCTCGGTCTGAGAGAGGGAGTAATAGCGATAGCCGTTCTCTCCCCTGTGGGCCGGGCAGAATATCCCTACCTGATCGTAGTGAAAAAGGGTGTGCTTTGTCACCCCAACCAGATCGGCAAAATCCTTGGTGTTCAGATATCCCTGATCCATAAAACCCCTCCTTGACTATCGAGTTACCCTATACTTTAGAATACCTCTCGTAGTTCAAAACAGCAATGGAGGGTTTATCATGGGAAGCTCTATATCAAAGGATTTTAACCTGTTCTCTCTGGCACGTTTCGCATTTCCCTCGGTGGTTATGATGGTGTTTACGTCCCTGTACACAATGGTGGACGGGGTTTTCGTGTCCA
>CAYNAN010000066.1:5321-9600 GCA_964395085.1 uncultured Synergistaceae bacterium | reverse complement strand
CCATACCGGGAGACCATAAAGCCTCCCCTGGGGCGGCGACGGGACAGGCCTTGCGGCAAACGGTGCAGCTGCCGCAGAGAGAGCTGCTCTGAGGAACGTCGGCCTGAAGAGGGGCATCGGTAAAAACCGTCCCAAGCCGAACGGCGGAGCCGTACTCTTTCGTCACCAAGAGGTCGTTTTTCCCCACCCAGCCGAGCCCCGACATAGTCGCGGCGGTCTTGTGGGGGAAGGCAGCGGCCAGTTTTTCCCTGTCAAAGTTAGGCGATGACGCTGGCTCCACGACGGCGGAGTGGCCCTCTCCCTTAATCCATTCCGTGATTTCCCCAAGCACCTGGTCTATCTTGGCGTTAACCGAGAGATATTCGGCCTGATATTCGATGTGGGGACCCTGCCCCACGGAGGAGACTATATCCCGGTTCAACGCTACGGCGACGGAGATAGCCCTATCAAAGGGGACCTCGAGAGATGACACGTCGGCTATGCCCACCAGATTCGCCCCGAGAGCCAGGGCTCTGTCCTTGAGTTTCATCGTAGTGATACCCATCCTACAGGACCTCCTTTAGAGATTACCATTACTCTACACGAAAAAGTTTTCGATCTCCTGAAGGCCCAGCAGAGCCCGGATTCCGACAACACTACTTTCCTCACACACGACGAAGGACCTGGACGCCCAGGAGAACTCGTTTTTTAATGACTGCCCCCAAATCCAGCTGTTTAGGGAGTCGGTTCCACAATCGAAAGCCCTGATGTTTATGGAAGCATCCCTGGTCTGAGTCTCTTTCATGTTACCCCTCCTCTCTGTATATACGATCAACATACGTCTACGTGTATCTGCTGTCAACACATCCCAGGACTACGTCATCCTTCGGCGACACGACTATGCAAACAAATCTTTCTTTTCGAACTTGAATAACGTATACTCCAGAGAGGACCCTGAGAAAGGCCGTCTATGATCCAACATCAGGGGACAAAAAAAGCGACATAGGAGGAAAGATGAGAAAAAAGACCGCCAAAAAGAGCATGATACTGCTGGGGCTGATGATGTTAATCGGCGTAACGACGATCGGGACCACTCCATCCCCTTCTCACGGGGAGACGGAAAAAGCCTGGGATGCCCACGAGTCGCACACTAAGATGCACTTCGACGACAACGAGATGGAGTTCCCTGGCACTGATACTGGGAGCCACGTCCAACTCCGGGTGCGAGATCGGGGAGGCCTTCGTAACGGCAAGACGGATAGTGGAGGGAGACTCGGAGAGCTGGCACAGGGAATGGGTTAAGACAGCGGAACTGGCGGAGGCCAGGGGCTTAAGGAGCCTGAGCGGGGGCCACAGAGTTAGCGCAAGGGAACAGTTTATGAGGGCCTCCTATTACTATCGTGCTGCTTTGATCGGTATGCTTCCCGACGACCCACGGTTCGAGACGACCGCCAAGAAGAGCAGAGACCTGCTTAAAAAAGCGGGAAAACTCATGACTCCACAGATGGAGTACATAGAGATACCCTTCGAGGGCACGGTGCTTCCGGGGTTCTACCGCAGGGCCTCGATCCTACCAGAAAAACGTAAAACCCTGATAATGATAGGGGGAGGGGAGACCTTCGCCGAGGATCTGGTCTTCTATATCTCCAGACAGGCCCACGAGAGGGGCTACAACTTTTTGACCGTGGACCTCCCGGGCCAGGGCCTTCTGCCCTTAAGGGGCCTTACCTTTAGGCCGGATATGTATCTGCCTCTTCGGTCCGTCGTGGATTACGCCTTATCCAAACAGGAGGTCGACCCGGACAGGCTGGCGATGTTCGGCATAAGCGGAGGAGGCGGTTTCGTGCCTCAGGCGGCGCAGGAGGACGACAGGATAAAGGCCATAGCCATGAACAGCGCCGTGGTCGAGGCCTACGATCTCTTTGCCGCCATGCCGGTGGCCACGATAACCGAGGAGGATTTGAAGGGCTTTTCGTCCTTCAAGAGGAACACCATCAAGGTTATAGCCTGGAGATGGGGAGTCTCCATGGACGACATACCGGGGTTGGTAGAGGCCAACAGAGGTTTCAGCTTCGATCCAGCCAGGATAAAGTGCCCTGCCCTTTCCATAGTTGGAGCAGGAGAGTACGCCGACGTAAACGTGCAAAAACAGCAAAGCAGGTTTATGGAGGGAGTCCCTCACGACCAAAAAGCCCTGGTGGTCACCCCTGCCGAGGAGGGGGCCTCAAACCACTGCCTGACGGAAAATCGGAGCGTCATGAGCCAAGAGGTTTTCGATTTTTTCGACCAGGCTTTCGACAAGGAATAGCTCTTGGTCCATAGGTTCTCTCTCTGTCTACAGGACACCTCTAAAAACTGACCTTTGAGTCCTCTCGGAGAGACCATCCTGCCTGTGACCTGTTTCGCCCAGGCGGAACGATCTCTCCGAGAGTCAGCGTTTTTAGAGGTTCCCTACAGCTATCGACTCATCCACGTCCAAGAAATTAAGCACAGTAGCGGCAAAAGCTCTCGGAGCCTCGTGCATCAGCTTATGAGTCCCTCCAGTAAACCTTACCAGCCACGACCCAGGCACGACGGAAGCGAGCTTTAGCGAGCTTTCCGCTCCAACGACGGTGTCATCTGTTCCGACTATGAACATCACGGGCAAAGAAAGTTTTGCCATCATGTCCAGAGGGCTTTTCCATGTCTTGGCGGCCTCCATCTGTCGCTCTACTACAGGGGGTAGCTTTTGAGACTGTTCCTCGGATTTTTCGGAGAGAGAGTCGGCAACCGCTGAACCGTCCACCGAGGTTGCGTGTACGACAGCTTTTTTGAAACGCTCCTCGGCGGTGATAAGGAGCTGTTGGGTCGTCACGCTGGACTGAGAATAGCCAAGGACATAGGCTTTAGATATCCCAATCTCGTCCATGAGTGCGAGGACATCCTTTGCAAAAAGCGGGTAGGAGAACGTCTTTCCGTCGTCCGACGAAAAGCCCATACCTCTGTTGTCCATGAGTACAAGCTGATACTCAGCGGAAAGGATCCTTATGATCTCTTCAGGCCAGTCATTCATCGTACAACCTAATCCCGTTAGCATCAGTAGAGGATCTCCTGAGCCTATCAGGCTGTAGCCTATTTCGATGCCGTTGGCTTCAACTGCATAGACATCGTGACCGCCAAGGCAACCCCCAACCTTCTCTCCCTTAGGCTGGACATCCGCCATGGCTGGAACAACGGAGAAAAGGAACGCCGACAGGATCATCACGAACAAGCTATATCGATCTCTTCTCATGTCTTAACACCTACTTCTTTTATTTTTCATTATAGAAGCCAGGGTTCTGTCCTTAAGCGACATAACGGAAGTCCACCATACCCTATCGGCACCGCTCCAGGACCTCGACCGACGGCGACGACAGGATTTTTACGTTTCTGGTTATCTTTTCCGGCGGCCAATCCCACCACCTCACCTTCAGGAGCATCTCTATCGTAAGGTCGTCGAACCGTTTTTTTATCTCCGACGCCGGGTTTCCCCCCACCACCGTGTAGGGGGGGACGTCTTTTGTCACCACCGCCCCGGCCCCTATGACCGCTCCGTCCCCTACCTTGACGCCCCCCAGGACGGTGGCCCGAAAGCCGATCCAGACGTCGTTTCCTATCGTTATGTCTCCCTTTAGGACCGGTCTGAATGTCGCTGGCTCCCAGCCGCTGCCCATGAGACCGAAGGGGTAGGTGCTCACGTTGTCTATGGGGTGGTTTCCACCGCTCATGACGAACACCGTCTCCGCACCGATGGAGCAGAACTTGCCGATGATCAGCTTTTCCTGAACCGAGTGGATGACGTTTTTCTCGAACTCCAGGGGCCTATCCCCTCGGATGTCGTCGTAGTAGGTGTAGTCTCCGACGATTATGTTGGGGCTTTTGACCACGTTTTTCAGGAACACCAGCTGGGAGTACCGCCTTCTGGGGTGGACCTTATCTGGATCGGGGCCCTTCATCACAGGAGTGGCGGCCCTGAAGGTCCGCCGGTTTCTGTGTCTCCTGGCCTTCTCGATCATTTCCCTTTGCTCTTGGTCCATGTTCAAGATCAGGCCCCTAAAAAATCCGCCACCATCTGGGCCAGCTCCTTGGGGTGCTGGTAGATCAGGCCGTGCCCTCCGTCGGCGAAGGAGTCGTATCTTCCGTTAGGCATCAGCTCGGCGGTCTTCTTTGAAAGCTCCGGCGGTATTACGTGGTCCATCTCTCCAGCTATGACCAAGGTTCTGGCGTTTATCATGCCCACCCTTGAGGTACACCCCTCCCAGGAGGCTATGGCCTTCACCTG
>CAYNAN010000066.1:0-5221 GCA_964395085.1 uncultured Synergistaceae bacterium | reverse complement strand
AGGTCGGGCCTCTCAAGGGCCAACTCCTGGGCGATGTAGCCCCCCATGGACCAACCCAGGACGTGGGCGGAGGGATAGCCAAGGCGGTCCAGAAGGCCCGCCGCGTCCAGGGCGAACCGGGAGATAGAGGGGGGTTCGGTCCCCAAGGAGCTTTCGCCGACCCCACGGTTGTCGAAGGCTATAACCTTAAAGCTCTTCGCCAGGTGGGAGAGAAAGGGGAAGCCCCAGTAGTCCATGGTTCCACCGAAGCCCATTATCAGAAGGAGCGGCTCGCCCTGTCCCGCCACGGCGTAGGCCAGTGTGACGTCGTCGACGTCGATGGTCCTGAAGCTGGGGCCCATCAGCTCATCACCAGATCTATAAGGTCCTCCCTGGAGATCCCCATCAGGTGACGTTCCACGTCCAGGCCCTTAAGGGCGGAGGCAACCGATTCTCGGTCGAACTTGACCGACCGCAGAGCCTCCTCAAGGCCCGAGGGATCCTGGACGCTGAAAAAGTCTCCCCTTATGGCGGCGTCGGAGATGATTCCATCTTTTACGTCAAGGTAGACCTGGACCTTCCCCTTCTCAAAGCGGCGCTCTGCGGTCAAGGAGAAGGGAGGGGAGCTGCCCCACACCCAGTCCCATGTGGCGTATTTTGACTCCCTCATGGCGGATATGGCTCTTTCCTCGTCGTCGTTTAAGGCCCTTGGCGTCTGGCCGAAGGGAGCGGCGAAGTGGGCCATCAGCCCCTCTATAAAGCTGTCCATGGTCATAGGGCTCGGAAGATGTGGGACCACGTTGGTAACCCGGCTCCTGACCGACGCCACTCCCTTGGACTTGAACTTCTCTGGGTCCACCGACAGGGAGGCCGCCACGTCCTCAAGACAGGTGTCGAACAGTATGGTTCCGTGGTGGAGCATGGTGTCCTTGCTTATGTGCTGTGCGTTGCCGGAGAACTTCTTTCCCTCTATGGTGAGGTCGTTTCTGCCGGTGAGCTCCGCCTTTACCCCCAGTTCCTCCAGGTAGTCCAATAGTGGCCTGGTGTAGAGGGCGAAGTCCAGTCCCTTGGAGTCACGGTCGCCCACCGGGAGGATAAAGGTGTAGTTGAGGTTGCCAAGGTCGTGATAGACCGCTCCGCCTCCGGTGGTCCGTCTGACCACCGAGACGCCCTTTTCCCTTAGGAAGGGCTCGTTGACCTCCCCTGCGGCGTTTTGGAACCGTCCCACCACCACCGTAGGGGCGTTTCTCCAGAGGAGTATGTAGCCATCTCCGGTTCGGGAGGATCGATCGAAGAGAACCTCTTCCATAGCTAAATTGAAAAAGGGGTCGTTGCCACGGTGTATTATGCAGTTCATGTTCAAGAGGGCACCTCCGTGTTTTATTTTATGATTCGTACAGGATTATATGGCATTATGGCCCTGGCGATAAGACGTTGCGATACTCTAGGTATATTTACCTACTCAAAACATGGGGTTTCTCCCGATGATCTAGGACGGTCTCTACCTTATAATTGGGTCACAGAGCGAGAGGCGAACAACCTCCTAAAAGACACCACACACACACTTCTTCAACAACTCCTTATAGAGGAAGGCCCAGGGTCCCCCAACCCAGGGCCTTTTTCGTGTTTTAACCTTGGATCGGAAGGCTGAGAGCACGACACAGAATCCGATCTATGGGATAGGTAGTTCTACCTGAAAAAAGGATGGGGACTTTGCCGATTGCCCAGGGGCAAACTAGGCCTATAATTACCGTCATAGAACGACACGCGCGCAACCTTCTTACAAAAACACCGCACACACTCACTCACACAACAACTCCTTACGGAGAGACCCCCATGGTCACTGGACCATGGGGGTCTCTCGCTCTAGGGCCTCAGCCCTCTGAAGAACAGCTCTAAAACGGGCTCGGCCTGGGAGGGCAGTGAGTAGGGATGGGAGGAGTAGAGCTTCCTCTCCATGAGTCCGAATATCAATAACCTGAGGGCCTCAGCCGCCACGGTAAGGTCGACGTCGCAGGAGATATGCCTCAGCTCCTTCGCCTCCTCCAGCACCGCTCTTATCCTGCCGATGGTCCTGTCCCGGAGGGACTCTATGGACAAGAGTATTCCCTGGTCCTCCGCGAGGCTTCTTCGATCCAGAAAGACCGCCAGAATTCTCTGTAGCTCCTGATGGCCCTCGAATACGTCCATCTCCTCCATCACCATTTTTCTGAGCCTCTCCAGTGGATCGCCGGGACCGTTCAAGCACGATTCCTCTAAGAGATCCACCTTCTCCGCCCCGTAGTCCATGAGCTCCTTCAAGAGCCCCGGCTTTCCGCCGAAGTGGCGGTACAGCGCCCCTTTGGTGAAACCCGCCTCTTTGCCGATCTCCACCAGCGTTACGCCGTCCACCCCTTTTTTCGAGAAGAGCTCCGTAGCCACGGAGAGAAGCTTTTCCCTGGTTTTAGCGGCTTCCTCACGGGTTCTGCGAGCCATGAGAGGTCTCCTTTGAGGATATTCCGTACAGGGAACAGTAGAGCACCGGAACCACTATGAGTGTCAGCACCGTGGCAAAGGTGAGTCCGAACATTATTGTCACTGCCATGGCGGCGAAGAAGTCGTCCAGGGCCAACGGTGCCATGCCGAGGACGGTGGTCATGGCCGCCATCATGACAGGGCGAATTCTGCCGGTGGAGGCCTCCATAACCGCGGAGAACCGGGCCTTGCCCTGGGCCAGTTCAAGCTCTATCTGGTCCAGCAGGACGATGGCGTTTTTGATGAGCATCCCAGCAAGACTGAGGTATCCCAGCAGGGCCATGAATCCAAAGCTCTGGCCCGTCACCAAAAGTCCAAGGGTCACGCCTATGGCGGCCAAAGGCAGGCACAGAAAGACAACCGCTGGCTGCCTGAAACCGTTGAAAAGTCCCATAACCACCACTATCATAAGGACAAAGCTGAGCAAAAAGGGCTTTAACAGGGCATCCTGGGAGGTCTTTGAGTCCTCAAATTCCCCTCCCCAGACCATCTCGTAGCCGTGTGGCAGCTTTAGAGAGCCTACGACAGGTAGGATCCTCTTACGAAGCTCCTCGGCGGTCCCGATCAAGGGATCGCACTGAGGGGTTATGACCCTTGAGCGGTTCCTGCGCCAGATAACCGGATCCTCCCATTCAAGTTCAAGCCCTGAGAGCACCTGACTGGCCGGCACAAAGCGCCTCAGCCCTCTGCTCCATATCTGGACGTCCTCCACCGAGTCGAGGTCTCGCCTCTCCGTCTCAGGAGCCCTGACCATTATGGGAAGCAGGTTGTCCCCCTCACGGTATACACCTACGGGTCGACCGTCGAAGTTGCCCTTCAAGGCTCCCGCGACCTCCGCCCTGGTGAGGCCGGAACGCCTGGCCCTGGCCTCGTCCACCTCAGGGACCAACACCTTTACCTTCTGTCTCCAGTCGTCCCTGATGTCCACCCCCGCCGGGTCCTGGGCCATTATGGCCCTAACCTGCGAGGACAGCCCTCTCAACACCGAGACGTCGTCACCGGTTATCCTGAGCTTTACCTTGGCCCCGACCCCAGGTCCTTTTTTGAACCTCTCGAATCGGGCCTCCGAGTCGGGAAAGGCCTCGGCGGTCCAGAGGGATTGCCTTGCCATTATTCCGCCTATTGCCTCGTAGTCCTTGACCGTAACCAGGAGAAAGCCGTAGGAGCTGTTGGGAAGCTCGGGTTCGAAGGCAAGGTAAAATCGAAGGGGGCCTTCCCCCGCGAAGGCCGCCACCGAGGCCACGGATGGCTCGTCCTTCAGAAGATGCTCCGAGATCTCGACCAGGTCCTGAGCTGTCCTGGTTACGTCGGTCCCCTCGGGAAGCCAATAGTGGATCATGAATTGATCCCTCACCGTGTCAGGGAAGAAGCTCTGCCCCACGAAACGAAATCCCCACAGGGCCAGGACGAGCAAAACGACCATGGACCCCAGGGTAAGCCTTCGCCGATCCACACATTTCACGAGAAATCCCCTGTAAAAGGAGTAGAATCGACCGTCTTTTTGCCCCCCGTCGCTCTCGGGCTTAAGAAACATCACCGCCAGCAGGGGCGTCACGGTGATGGCCAGAATCCAGGAGATAAACAGGGACACAGCCACGACCTGAAAAAGGCTTCGGCAGAACTCTCCTGTGACGTCCTGGGACAGCCCTATGGCTGCGAATGCCAGAACAGCGACTACGGTAGCTCCCAGAAGGGGCCATTTGGTCTCCTCCACGATCCGAGAGGCAGTTGCCTTGCCGTCCTTCCCAGCGGAGATTCCCACCAATATTCCCTCTGTGACGACGATAGCGTTGTCCACCAGCATCCCCAGCGATATTATGAGGGCCCCTAAAGATACGCTGTGGAGCTCTATGCCTATTATCCTCATGGCCACGAATGTCCCAGCGATGGTGAGAAGCAGTATTGCCCCCATGAGGAGTCCACTGACCGTGCCCATGAAGACCACCAGGAGCACTATCACTATCACGACCGCCTCGATCAGGTTGACCACGAAGCCCTGTACGGCATCCCTAACCAGGTCGCTCTGATACGTCACCGTCTCTATGTCCACCCCGATTGGCAGGTCCTGCTCGATCCTTTTGAGCTCTTCCTTGACCATATCCCCCATTCGAACCACGTTTCCACCTGGGACGGTCGATACCCCTATGGCTATAGCAGGTAGTCCGTCAAAGGACATTACTCTTCTGGGCGGATCTATGTAGCCTCGGTATATATGGGCCACGTCTTTGAGGGCCAACAGCCGTCCTCCGACGCCACCTCTTATCAAGAGGTCCCCTATGTCCTCCACCGACTTTAGGTTTCCGGTCGGCTCTATGGGGATTCTGAGAGAACCGGCCATGACCGAACCCGAGTCGGCCACCAGGTTCTGCCCCTGGAGTGTGGCGGCGATCTGCTCCGGCGATATGCCTAGCTCGGTCATCCTGGACCGGGCCATCTCCACGAACACCGCCTCGGTCCTATCCCCCCATATTGAGACCTGAGCGACGTCAGGGACCAGAAGGAGGGCCTTTTTTATCCTGTCACAGTAGGTCTTCAGCTCCGCCATAGAGTAACCGTCACCTGTGACGGCGAAGACAACGCCGAAGACGTCGCCGAAGTCGTCGTTCACCATGGAGGGGCCAGCTCCAGGGGGGAGGTATCTTTGGGCCTCGGTTATCTTTCTCCGAAGCTCGTCCCAGACCTGGGGAAGTTTTCCGTTTGTGTAGCGGTCCTTTATGTCCACGTAGAC
>CAYNAN010000065.1:0-13030 GCA_964395085.1 uncultured Synergistaceae bacterium | reverse complement strand
ATCCTGTTTTTAGGGTTATGCGGAACGTTGATGGTCCTCTCGCCCATTGGTTCAACCATCCACCATCCCTGGCAGCACCAGGATCCCTGGTTGACGTCGTAGTATATAAGGGCAGCAGCTACCTTTTGATCCCTGTAGTTATCGAAGGTGACCTTTACCGCCTCAGCCTTGGACAGATAGGAAAAAAGGCCCAACACGACAAGCAGCGACACCACAAAAAAATTATATATTTTTTTCATTTTATCGTCCCCCTTATTTTTTAAGTTATATTTCTAACGATAAAAGTTTAAGGCCTTAAGATAATCTTGCCCACAGCGGATGATCCATCGTCGCCAAATCCGACGTCGAACATACGAAAATCGACCAACTGACCTCCCGATATAGCCTGATCCGAGGCCACGGTCTCAAACGCCTTTTTGGGATGTATCCATCCTTGGAGCTCTCCTGGATTTCCTCTCCAGACAAGCCCATTGCCCTTAGCGTAGTAGCCCATATAGCCGACCTGGATGGCAGCACCGTCGATGCCGTTCCACACGATAGTCCTCGATTTTCCAGGGTCCACTCCGTACCATCCCTTGGTGCCCCCTCGACTTTCAGATCCGTCCGCCCACCACATCAGTGCCACCGAGACCTTGACGGAGGTCCTGTTGACCAGGGTGATCTTGGCAGCGGAGGCCTCGTGGGAGACGCACAGCAATGCCAACACGGTAAAAAGACAGACGCTTACCCTCTTGACCACATCGTTGACTCCAAACATTCTACGGATCCTCCTTTTTTATCGTCATTCATCTCTTTGTTTTTTGTCCACGAAAACGACGTCCATAAGTTCACGCGCCGTCAGCCGAACCCTGCCGTCTTTCCACGATATGGTTTCGCGATCGGTGGTGACCGACCGAAAAAGCTCCAGGTCCCTTAGGTCGCAAAATCTCGCGGTCTCAAGCTTATGGGATAGATCGACAACCATAACGCTTCCAGTCTCCATCTCCACGAATAGACGCCAGTCGTTGAGAGCGGTCACCGACTTGATAAACCCCACTTTCAATGCCTCCTCCCCTTTTTTAAGTCAGTAAACCCTTTGCCCCAAGGAGACGGCATCTCCAAAATCGATCCTGAAGACACCGTCGTCTCCTCCCTTGTTTAGGTATAGCCCTGAGAGGTCGTCAGCGACCTCGAAACAGGCTATCTCCCCACTATCCAGCTCGAAGAGCCACGCGGAGACCGGCTTATCGTCGGTTATGGACCGACCGTGAAACTCGCCGTCGCCTGATATTGGAGATCCCAAGAGCTCTCTTGCGGCCTCGGAGATCTTGTCTATCGTCTCCCTGTTAAAAAACGGCTCGCCCTCCAAAAAGCGTTCCATCTGCCCCTCGGTAAGGGAGATCTCGGAGCTGACCTCCATGGCCCCCTCCTCATCTCGAACTTCCTCGGTGATGACAAACAGGTCACTATCCACGTCGTAAACCTGGGTCTTTCTCCAGGTCAAGGTTGGCCGTCCGTCTATCCATCGATACTCGGTCTCCTGATTATCGGTGGCGCTTCCATGGGAAAAGCCGATTATCCTTTTTGCCTCCGAGTCAAACCTTGGGCCTATGATCTCCTCCAAACTCTCGTCCCTTTTCAGCTTTCCGGTCTCAGGATTCCACAGATAGAACGAGCAATAAGGGTTGGGAACGTACAGGGTCTCTGTTATCATAAGATCGTTGAAACCGTCGAAGTTCGCGTCAACCGAGGAGACACATAAAGAAGGATCGCCCTTCACCGCCTCCTCGTATATCTCGCACTGGATCTCGCTGATAACCTCGTCCTTGCTCCTGACGTAGAAGGTATTACCGTCGAAAGTAACCGAGAGGGCAGGACCGTCATCGCTTACGTTGAAGATGAAGGCCGGCTCGGCCCCTGACGCTGCAGCTCCCATCGTTACTGCGAAGGCCAGACCGGCCAGGATTTTTCTCAGGTATCTTTTCATATTTAGACAAACTCCTCTCCACAGCCACTTGCATCCCAATAAAAAAAAGGACGTCCCTTATCCTTATATCAGGATAGGTGACGTCCTAGTTTTTCGGTACACCCTTTTCGGGTAGTCTTTGCGACTTTAGCGAAGCGACAGGATCTTCTTTATATCCCTACGAGAGCTGATGCCAAGCTTTTGAAAGATAGATTTAAGATAAAATTTTACCGTATTCTCGGAGAGGAAAAGCCTCTCCGCTATCTCACGATTGCTCAATCCCTCGCTCACTAGAAGGACCACGTCGTTCTCCCTCAGGGTCAAGTCCTCTGATACATCCCTCCCTGACAGACTCTGTAGAACCCTCTCCTTGCCCAGGGAATAACGCTTTACGAGAGAGGATACTCTATGCCTTTCGGAGCCCCAACTCTCCTCGAGCACGGTATTGAGGGCATGCCCCAGGAGATCGGCGTTCTCGGCAAAGGGCAGCATGAGCCCATCCGGCATGGCCATGTCAAGAGCTCTGCCAAGGGCCTCAGCTCCATCGGATTCTCTGCCAAGACGATAATAGGCCACCGAAAGATAGATCCCTATGTAGATCTCCACCGACAGGTTTCGATATCTCCGCGCCGGGAAGAGCAGCTCCTCGGATCTCAGGATTAGATCCCTCTCCCTTCCGGTCAGAAGAGCCAGACGACCGTACACTATGCAGGAAAAGGGAACCGCAGGGGATACCCCTTTAAGGAAGCCATCGGGACATACCCTGGCGGGAACTCCATCTGGGTCGCCCAGATGGCAGGAGATAAAGCCCGTCGCCACCTCGGTTATACGGTTGGACAGAGCGTAGGATGACATACGAGCACAACGATCCCTCATAGCACGACTATCCGTGAAGACTGGCCCATCCCCTCTAAGCAGGGCGATCCTCTGCAACAAAAAAGCGGTACAGATATAGAGGCTGTCTTGGTTCAGTCGTTTAGTTATCTCCAACGCTCGAAGGGCCAATGGCTCAGCCTCGCCGTCCTCTCCTCGATTCAGCAGAGCCTCCGCCCTGAATATCAAGTCAGCCCCACTGCCGTTACCGGAGGTAAGGGAATTATACAGAGGGAGCCATCGATCCATGTCGGACAGCTCCCTGTCCAGTTCTCCAGCTTCGCTGTGGAACATGCCCAGCACCGACGGCCACCCAAAGGTCCATGGGGTGTCGGGTTTGAAAAGCCTGCTGTTAGGCCCTAAAAGATCGTAGGCACGGCTGTGATCCTTTCCCATTGCCTCTATATCGTTATAAAATCCGAACGACCTCGTTAGGTAGAGCTCGCCTCTGAGGGATCTACGGCTTTCCTCGTCCATGTCACAGCCGTCCAGGACTGTCTCCATCTCTCGACAAAGATCGACATACAGCTCCACGTCCCCCAGGTTAAAGGCCTCAAAAGCCATGGAGATGAAGTTGAACGCGTAGTCGCATCGCATCTCGACGGTGGAGTTACCTACCGTATCCTGAAGAAATTTCAACATATATTCTCGCCCCGAGTCCAAGGTGGCCCGGGTCATGTCGGAACAGTGGAGATCCAGCGAAAGAATCCCTCGATAATCACGTATGCGATAGAGAAAAAGCAGGGCCTGGGTCTTATCTCCCTGAGAGGCACACCATCCCCCGGCGGCGGCCAGGACTCCCCTCTGAAAGGGCTCCGGCTCATCCCGGATAGCGGAGCGAACGAAGTCCAGGAGTATGGCATGGAGAAAATACCGACGGCTTTCGATATCGTAGCGAACGAAGAGCCACCCCCTCAGCCTCTCGACTAAGCTATCAGGAGCCCGATCAAGACCGAGAAGGAAGGACAGCTGTGGGACGGTAAAGCTATCGAAAGGGGACAGACGGAACAGGACCTGACGATCCTCTGAGCAAAGTCCCTTCCAAAACAGCTCGTTTACAAGCTCGTGAATGCTCGATCTGCCCTCAAGAGATCCGGTTCGGGCATAGCCCACCAGCTGGAGGTACAGCGCGGCAATCCATCCCTCCGAATAGAGATAAAGACGGCGCCTCTGATCCAAGCTCAGGTCCACCCCGGCCAGACCGTAATAACATCCTATCTCATCCTCCGTGAGACACAGATCCTCGTTCTCAACCCTGAGGACGTTGGCGTTGCCCAAAATCGCCAACCCCCTAGAGGAAAGCTGCTGGGTGATGATGACCATCTTAAGGCCATCCCCACCGTGATCGACTAGAGCCCTCCATACCGACAGAGGAAGGCTTTTATGGATAAACTGGAAGTTATCGCAGACAAGGTAGGTCTCACCGTCGCAGACCAGATCTAAAAGGGCTTGGGATATCTCTCCCTGGTTGTCATCCACGGGAAACCCAAGGTGTAAAAGGCGAGATCCAACGTAGGGGTCTATCTCCCCCAATACACGGCAAAACCTGGTCCAGCCCGACGTGCCAGGCTCTTCACTGGCGACGAACCAACGAACCGAGGCGAGAGCCATATCAGGCCGATTGAAAAAGTCCTGTATGGCCGTGGTTTTGCCTGCACCGGAGGGAGCCTCTATAAACGTAGTCCTGAAATCGCGAATCAGCCTCAATTTACCCATCAACCTGTCGGAACAGTAGTGGACCTGAGGGCGATAATCCTTACGTGGACACCCCAACCCGTCGCCTCCTAAATGAAACCATCATATTTTAGACCTATTTATGCTCATAGCACTCAAGAAACATATTATAGCCGACCGCCTAGAAATTATAACAGATAAGGTCAGGCGAGAACTTTCCGCCTGACCTTATCGTTTAGTCCACGTACTCCACTATGGTTCCCGTCGCGTCACGTTTTTGGCGCAAAAATTTATCCATGTCGAACTTGTCGTCGTCAACCAGTTTTGAGAGGTCTTCCTCCCTTATATCGCCCTGTGGGTCGTGTATGGCCGACCTTGGAACGTTGTTCCTTCCATAGAGCTTCTCATATATCTCCATGTAGGTTCCGTTTTTCTTGATGGCACTCAGACCTTCGTTAAACTTACCCTCGTAGTAGGCTCCCTTGGGATCCTTGCCCTTGAAGGCCATATACTGGGGGACGTAGACCCAGACTTTGACGAATCCCCAGTTTTTGAGGTCCTCTGGATCTTCCTCCGTCATAACGAGATAGGGGGTTACCCCTAGGACCTCAAACCCAAGTTTATACCGCCCACCCTTGACCATCCTCATGGTCTGCTACGGACTAAATGACCGGACCTCGACAGTCCCCTTAAAACCTTCCTCTGTATATGGGTCGTAACCTCCGTAGCTCAGTATTGCCATGCTGGGATCTATTTGGGAGAAATCAGTCGCAGATTCAAGTCCTTTTATCTCCGCCTCTGTTAGATTGGGCTTATAGTACATCAGCCCAATAGGGACGTTCCAGTATATCTGTCGCCGAACGTCAAGCTCTTTGTTTTTAGCCTCATCGGTGATAGTCTCACCGTCAGCACACACGGCGTACTTGCAATCGTAAAAATCCTCTACCGTGCGGAGGGGGGGAAGTATAGCGATATCGGCTACCAGACCAGAGGCGTAGAAGGCCTCTCTAACCAGGTAGTTTTGAAAACCCGACTGATCGGGGTTTTGATAGGGGGAATACTGATGACCTACCACGTTGACCCTTTCCATCTCCTTTTCGCTTGGAAAGGCAGCTCCACCTATGGCAAAAACCATGGTCAGACAGACTACAGCACCGATGCCCAGCTTACTAATTTTCACAAAAATCCCTCCTTTGCGGCTTTATGGCCCCACAATGGACTCTCTAACGCTCCAACATCCCAACGGATGTATCAATACAAAGCTAGCACAAAGAACGAAGGCAAACAAGTCCCACTAAACAAAAAAGTCGGGCCTCCTCGAAAATTCAAAGAGGCCCGACTTTTATTCAAGTTCTGCTATTTCTTTAAGGACTGGCTTTAAAAACCTGACGCTCCTGCGTTTACGGCCTAATATTCCGGGATCGAAGAATATAAGTTGAACCGGCTCGCTGAGGGTAACTCCGACCCTTACGCCGCCTAGGATATCGACAATCTGAAAGGCCGCCAGATATCTGGTCCCACCGAAAACTCCGTCCCGTTTGCTGAACACCACTCCCTCTTCCGACTGTGACTCCAGCTTGAAATCCCTGGACACCATAGACTTCTCTATTCTGGATACAACCACATCTCTGGAGACGGCTATGTCCAAAGAGGCCTCAAGCTCGGCAAACGCGCTATCGAACAGAATTTTACCGGCCGGAAAAGCCAGATTAGACGTTATCTCCGAGCCAAAGGCAGATCCAAAGGACAAAAAAAACATAGACAACAGCGACGACAACCACAACGCTCTCAACAAAATAGTCCTCCTAGGAATATATTCCTCTATCGGTCAAAACGGAGGCAATCCCCCCTAAATCGAAGGATCTGATTGATCCCTCATTAAGCCCCAATATAGCGGACAAAGTCCTGTCAAACAACGCCACCTTTTTCTCCGCTCTCGATAAAAAATCGGAGAAATTCCCCTCGGAACAAAAAAGCGCCGCTACGGACTCCCAGACTCCAGCCCCCATATAGACTATCAACTCCGCAACGTCCTCTGAATCTTGGACGGAAAAAACCCCTTCGTCAATCCCTTGGTCGATGATCTGGACCAACAAAGCCCTGTCCCTTTCCATACACCACTTTCTCATTTTGTTGCGAAGCACTAAATTGCTCTCATTCCAGAAAGACAAAAGAAGAAAGTTGAGGAGTTTAGCGTTATCCGATCTCCAGTGGTAGGCTATGGAAAACGATTCGTTGAGCTTAGCGACCGCATCCATAGAAGAGCTTACAATATCGGATATACGAGAATAAACTGGATCAAGCATTTTTTTGATCAGAACATCGATCAAGTCCTCTTTTGAGTTAAAATAATGATAAAAACTTCCTTTAGACGCCCCGGCGTCGTGAAGGATCATGTCCACAGAGACTCTTTCGTATCCCTCATCCAAAAAGAGCTGTTTGGCTGAGTTTAGAATATCTCCCTTTACGTCTCTGACACCGTCCCTTCGCAAGCGCACCACCCCCATAAAAGCCGAATCTTGGGTCTTAGCCTGTGAGCAGTTTATGGCTAAAGCCACACCCGGTCAAGGGGGACCACATATAAGACGGCAAAGTTCAAGAGCTCATTCGATAGGGGGAAGGCCCTCCTTCAATAAATATCAATAAAATAAATATCAAAAATAAATTCATTTTTTACAATATCGACAGACTTATCGCCTGACCCTGCACTTTTTCTAAAAAAGCAAAGAGCAAAGAGGTTATATATTTTTTTCCAAATAGACATTTCGTGTTCCTCCCTATAGACCATTGGTCTAGACTGATAGTCTATAAGTTATCACACGAAACCCCAGCTGTAAAGCCCCTTGTACGATAGGGGGAGCTCATCGTGGGGTTTAGAGGGGCTCCCCTAAAGGCATTGCGTAGAGGAAGGACTCCTCGGAGGGAAGGCCGAAGGCAGCCTTAAGCTTATCGCCGTCGATACCGCCTGAGGCCAAGGTCCCGAGCCCCAGGGACTGAGCTTGGAGATATACGTTCTGGGCGACGTGTCCCATCTCAGCGTGGACGCAGAACTCGGCGGCGTCGCCAAAAGGTCCTCTGAGGTCGTCGTATCGGCCGGATATCAGCAAAACAGCGGGAGCAGACATTATCCAGGGCTGATGGATGGCTGTCATTGTCCTGTCCTTTGCGGGACCGTCAAAGACCGGTACCAGCCTATGTCCAGGCTCGTAGCGATAAAGCCCCCTGGGCAACCCATCCACCTTATCCGCCACCACGTAGACCGTCAGGGGATAGAGGGCCATTGCTGATGGCGCGGTCCTGTGCCCCTTCTCTTGGTCCGTCACCCCCTGAGCGGACCACAGCACCTGAGACAGGTCCTCCATGGAGATCGGCGTATCCTGAGAAGAAAAAAGACCTCATACAAAGCACCTCCAAGACATAGACTATCGGTCTATTGTATCTTTTCCAGAGCTAGATAGAAAAGCCCCCGCTCACTGAAAGCGGGGGCCATGTAGGTCCTAATTGAACTTGTTGTTGTTGTACTTTGTGATGAGGGTCCAGTTGAGGTTCCACCAGGCCTTCTCTGTCTCGTCCATGCACCCTAAGGTGAACTCGGTGAGGTACTTCTTGGCGGCGGCTGGATCCTTCTTGTAGAGCTCCGCTGCCTTGGCGTCTATCTCCGGTATCCGGGCGAAGAACCCGTTCTCCAGGGGCTCCCTGACGGAACGCATATCGGCCATGGCGTCGCCGTAGCGATCGTTCACAAGGTCGTCGGCCAGGATGAAGCTCCACTGGGCCGACCCGAGGCTAAACTGGTTGCGATCGAAGGTCCTCCAGCTTTCCTTGGTCTCTGTGACGCCGTTGTATATTGGCACATAACAGGTGGTATGAGGGTTATCGTATCCGAACCATAGGACGGTCTTCATCACGTCAGGAACACCAGCCCTCGCCTGGGACACGAAGCTATATGCACAGTCCCACTTGGACACGGGGCGGTTATAGGGTATATTGAGAATCTTGCGAACCGCCCTGGTGGGGAACGGAGTGGCGAGGGGGCTCTTGACGACCTTTTCGCCGTCGCTAACAAACCAGGCTGCCGACTCGTACATATCGAAAGGAGTTCCCTCCATATGACTGCGAAGCATCTCCATCACGTCAGCGACGGAGATCTTCTTCTCCGGCTTGATCGCAAAGGGATAGGACATTGTCTCGGCGTTGGGATCCCACTCCTGTGAAGGAGCTAAGATCTTATGGATCGTGTGAAGTCTGTTGCGCACCCACATAGAGGAGAGAGACCAATCGTCGTTACCCGTCAGAGGCGAATAGGCCCTCTGCCATATAAAGGGCTCAGTCCCATTGGGGTCGTACCATCCCATATCTATAGCGAACTGTTTGTAATCCTTGGCGACCATGAAGTTATCCTTGTCGTCGGGGTTTATCTCCTGGATCCTGCTCATGTTCGGAACCACGACGACCATATCGTCAGGGACCCTCTGAGCGACCCAGGTAGCACCAGGCTTACCGCTATCGGCGGTCCACATCATGCCGGTGCTGCGGACCTCGAAGATCCAGGCCTCCTCCGAGTCGGTGACGGTAAGGCACTCTCCCTCGGAACCGCAGGAGGGGAGGAAGCCGTACTTCTCGGCGAGCTCTCCCATCACGGCGATAGCCTCTCTTGCGGTCTTGGCTCTCTGAAGGGCGAAGACCTCAAGCTGCTCTATGGTCATGATCGCACGGGCGTCGGGACGGAAGGTCTTGAGCTCCTCCTTCTGACCGATGGTGGTCTCGCCTATGGCGATTCCGTGCTCGTTCATGAAGGGATATCCCACGTGGAAATAGGAATATGTCCTCTCAACCTGAGGGATCTCGCCTATTTTGACCGCAGGACCGTCCTCCTCGCCGGTGATGTTCCAGTAAACAGGGGCCATCTCGCCTTTTTTGTGGGTTGCCCCAGGGATCACCCTGACCTTAGCGTCGTAAAACGCCCCGTCGGCTGTGTGGGAGGTTATGACCGATCCGTCCACTGTGGCGTTCTTACCTGCTACTATGTCGGTGCAACTAAAGCCCGAAGACGCGATAAAAACCGATAAGACGGCAGAACACAAAAACACCTTGCAGCTTTTCCTCAAAGCAAATCGCTCCCTTCTGTCTGACAAAACCTATTACTCTGGCCCCAAAATCCACCTCTACCGCAAAATTAGAGACTTTTGATACCACCTCCCATCCCACTGTACTCCTGTAAAACACTGAAGGCAATTTTTGAACTGTTTTTTTCACATGTGTTTGAGTTTTGAAAAAAACGTTCATAGAAACCCGACATAGGCCAAAGGTCTCCAACCTGTGGTATGATGCGAAATTATTTTGAGGGAAAGGGGGTCTCGATGAACTTGGAGCATCTGTCTCAACTGCCGCTTTTTGGCTCTATCGTAAACGCACTGGCGATAATGGGAGGGACCGCGTTCGGTCTGGTGTTTAGATCCGCCCTGCCGGAGAGGGTCACGACATCGGCCTTTCAGGCCATCGGCCTGGTTACACTTTGGCTTGGCATCTCCATGGCAGGGTCTACGTCCAACATACTGATATTGGTGCTCAGCATAGTGATAGGGACCATAGCAGGGGAATTTTGGGACCTGGACAGCAAGCTGAGGCGAGGGGCGGAGTCGCTTCAGAGAAGGATAGGGGCCTCTGGAAACTTCACCGAGGGTTTTATGGCCGCTACGTTGCTTTTTTGCATGGGATCCATGGCGATTCTTGGCTCCATAGAGGAGGGACTTGGTCACTGGCCCAAGCTACTCCTGACAAAATCCCTCATGGACGGGGTTGCCTCGGTGGCGTTCGCCGTATCGCTGGGTGCAGGGGTCGCGCTATCGGCGCTGTCGGTGCTGGTCTACCAGGGAAGCATAACCTTGGCAGCAGGGGCCTTGCAGCCATACCTTACCGACGGAATGACTTCTGAGATCTCGGCGGTGGGTGGAATCATGCTGATAGGCCTATCCCTGGGGATCCTGGAGATAAAGAGGATAAAGGTGATGAACATGCTGCCGGCCCTTCTGGTGGCCGGAATATTGGCCGTATATATGATATAAGCCGAGGGTCTTCCCTCGGCTTGTTTTATATATGCTTCCAGTGTTTAAACCCCTCTCCAACGACCTCGGCCACGTCGGCCAGGACGATAAAGGCCCTTGGATCCACCGATACGACGAATCGCTTCAGCTCCATGGCCTGTCTTCGGTTCAAAACGACCATTATCATGGTCCTCTCATCACCGGTGTAGGCCCCCGATCCCTTGATCAAAGTAGCACTTTTGTTCATGACCTCCACTATGTAACGCCTAACCTCGTCGGGACAGCCGGTTATAACCGAAACTTGCTTCCTTCTGTCGAAGGATTTGAGGACGTTGTCTATCGTTAAGCTCTCAACGTAGAGCAGTATCCCACCTAGGAGCAGCCTCTCTATATCAACGACGAACCAGGAGAAAAGCAGTATGGTTATGTTGATATAGAAGGAGTACATTCCAACGTCCACCCCCCACCTCTTCCTGGCCGCCATGACTATGACGTCGGTTCCTCCGGTGGACGATCCGACCTTGAACACCAAGCCTATGCCAAGTCCACCCAGGATACCGGACAGGATCGCAGCAAGAAGCATGTCGTTCAACATAGGATACTGAAAAAGCTCAAAGAAGGCCACTGTTGCGGAGGTCAACATAGACACGTAGAGGGTCCAGAGGACGAACCTGGGGGACAGTACCCTCCATCCCCAGGCCAGGAGGAAGATGTTCCCTATAGCTATGACCCAGGCGGGGGAGATATCCCAGACGTACTTGGTCAGCAGGGCTATCCCCGCCAGGCCAGCCCCGGCAAATCGATAGGGGACGGTAAGAGCAACTATGGCGAAGCTCATCAGGATCGTTCCGATGGTGGCTAGACAGAAAGTACTCCATTCCCTGCGGAAAAAATCTCGCATAATGAGCCAAAGGCCTTTGGACAACCGAGTTAGCATAAAGAACTCCTCCTAAAGACGAATATGTCACTAGGACATCTCTAAAGACTCGCCCTTGAGTCCCCAAGGAGAGATCGTTCCGCATCCGATATGTCGAGTATACGGGCTCGAACGGTCTCATGAGGAACGAGCTCTCCGAGGATCAGCGTTTTTAGAGGTCCCTAATATATCATCCAGCAACGATCCACCCAACCTAGAGGAATAGATAGGTATTTTTCACTACCCTAGCGGGGTATTATACCCTATAATAGGGCTAGGACTTTAAGATGGGAGGTATTAGGATGAACCTGAGAAAGATAATAACACTGGCCATGGTTGTTTTGCTCGTAACCGGAACTCTATACGCAAAGAGCAAGAAAACCACGGGAGAGGGAGAGGTGGTCTCAGCCCAGCCTTCCGGTGAAGGGCCTACTCTCCTCGACCTGGGGGCCCCTGGCTGACCTGCCTGCGTCGAGATGGCGCGAATCCTGGAGGGATTCGAAAACAGCTACAAAGGCGTCAACGTGTCCAAGATAAACCTGATGGAGAACATGGACTACGCCAAGAAGTACAGCGTGAGGGTGGTTCCGACCCTGGTCTTCCTCGACCCTCAAGGCGAGCTATTATACCGTCACGAGGGCATCATGTCGTCGGAAGAGCTGAGGTCCAAGTGGGAAGAGCTTGGGTACTCCGTTGATAAGCGGGAATAACCCTGTGGGGAGGTATTCGAAGTGGGAGAGATAATAGGCTCGGTCCAGGCAAGCCTGTCTGGGATGGGTCCTGGAGCGCTCATCGGGGCCTTCGTGTGGGGTGTTTTCAGCGTCCTCTTGAGTCCCTGTAGCCTGGTGAGCATCCCCTTGGTCATAGGTTACATACAGGGTCAGGGCGGAAAGGGGACCAAAAACGCCCTGGCTATATCGGGGGCTTTCTCCATGGGTATATTCGTTAACATCGCCCTGGTGGGCGTTGTGATAGCCTCCGCTGGCGCCCTCATGGAGAGCCTCAGCTCTGCAATGAACTACTTGGTCGCGGCGGTGTTGATCGTTTTCGGCCTTCACCTTCTGGACGTGATAACCATACCTTGGTTCGTCTCCGGGTCCATAGAGGCAGGGAACAGAAAGGGTCTAAAGGGAGCCCTAGCTCTAGGGGCCCTCTCCGGCATGGCCCTCGGGCCCTGCACCTTCGCCTACATGGCCCCGATGCTGGTTATAGCCATGAAGGCCGCGACCGCCAGCCTGATGAGAGGGATATCCATGGTCGCTCTGTACGGACTGGGTTACTGCTCGGTTATACTGGCAGCCGGGACCTTCGCGGACGTCCTGGACCGATACATGAGCTGGTCGGAAAAGGGCAAAGGGGCCTTCATAGTAAGCCAGCTATGCGGCTGGCTGGTGGTGATAGCGGGATGCTACTTCCTGTACTTGGCGTGATAATCGGTCCCTGGTCCAATCCAGGGACCGATTACTTTATGACCGCTCTAAAAACGCTATTCCTCGGAGAGATCGTTCCGACGTAGCCCATTTGAGCCCGTATTTTCGACATGCCGTCGTGTAGTAGAATGGGGCGACAGGACGTCGC
>CAYNAN010000064.1:0-13189 GCA_964395085.1 uncultured Synergistaceae bacterium | reverse complement strand
CGTTCTCAAGGGGAATAGCGTAGGTCTCCTCCCCGACTTTGACCAAAAGAGCCAGGACTATAGCAAGGGTCAAAGGCAACCTGATATAGACGCTGGTTCCCTCCCCGACCTTGGACCTAGCCTCAAACTGACCCCCTAGAGACTCGACCTTCCGCTTGACCGCGTCCATTCCGACGCCTCTGCCGGAAAGGTCGGTTACCTCCTTAGCCATGCTGAACCCGGGAAGGAACACGTACTGGATGATCTCCTCGTCGGACATCTCAGCCAGAGCCTCTTTGGTCACAAGCCCTCTCTCTATGGCTTTTTGACCGACCGCGACGGGATCGATACCTTTACCGTCGTCGGAGACCTCGATTATGACGCTGCTACCCTCCTGATAAGCCGCTATTTTTATAGTTCCCTTGGTGGGTTTTCCAGCTGCCTTCCTAACCTCAGGGGTCTCTATGCCGTGATCCACAGAGTTTCTTATCAGGTGGACCATCGGGTCTCCGATCTCGTCGATAACTGTCCTGTCAAGCTCCGTCTCCTGTCCCTCGATAACCAGCTCCACGTCTTTGCCCAGTGTCTTGGAGATATCCCTTATGAGCCTGGGGAAGCGGTCGAAGATAAAGGACACCGGAACCATCCTGAGTTTTGTGACCAGCTCCTGGATATCACCGGAGATCCTTCCCAGCTGAGATAGAGGCTCGTCGAACTCCCTGAGGCTGGACTCCATTACCAACCGCTCTATCCTGGCCTTGCCTATAACCAGCTCTCCGACCAAGTTCATCAGGCTGTCCAGTCTACCGATATCGACCCTGACCGTCTGACTGCCTTTTTTAGGCTTAGCCTTGGGGGCTCCTTTACCGGTATCCTGAGTAGAGGAGGACGACTTAGTCGTTACAGGCTCTACCTTTGGTACATCTTCATCCTCGTTAAGCTCTTCCTCATAGCCAGAGAAGCTGAACTCGAGGGTTTTTATATCCGCTCCGACGACCTCGCTCACTCCCATGACAGCGTTACGAACCGCGTCGACATCGTCTTTGGTCCCAAGGTAAAGCCTGAAGGAATGGTCGAAGGCGTCCTTTTCGAGATCCTCCACGGATGGGTCGGACTTTATGATCTCCCCTATCTCCTCTAGACGGCTGATAACCATGTAGGCTCTAGCAGCCTTCAAAAGGCACTCATTATCCAGGGTCACGGTCACCTCGTGGACCATCATGCCCATCTTGCTTGCCTCTTCTATCCATTCCTTTTCCTGAGGTGAGAGCTCCTCCGGCTTTAGCCCCTGGTCCTTTTTGACGCTAGCGGCCAGCGGTTTGGCTTCCTCCTCCCTGAGCTGAGAGACGAGTTTTGAGATATCCGTATCCTGGTCCGTTCCACCGTCCCTTATGGCGTCAACCATTGTCTGCATCAGGTCAAGGCTCTGAAAGAGGTGGTCGAGGTCGTCATCGGTGAGGTCAACCTCACCGCTTCTGACCTTAGAGAATCGATCCTCAAGGGCGTGGGTAAGCTCTGCCATGTGGTGAAAACCCATCGTCGCCGACATTCCCTTAAGGGTGTGAGCGGTCCTAAAAATTTCGTCTACAGTCTCACGATTTTGCCGATTTTGCTCCACGGCAAGGATCAGGTCGTTAAGCTGCTGGAGGTTATCGGTCGCCTCATCCAGGTAGGCTCCCAGGTACTGGCTCATATCGGTAGACATGTCTTATCCATCCCCTCTATCGTTTTTCTCTCACAAAGCGATTCAGAGCTCCGGCCATATCGTGCAGAGGCAGCTGTTCGTTTATGACCCCTGCCTCCATAGCAGATCGCGGCATACCATACACGACACAGGTCTCCGGAGCTTCGCCGAAAACGTAGGCCCCCTTGGACGACAATTCCTGAGCTCCCTCGGTTCCATCCCTGCCCATTCCAGTGAGGATAACTGCGACAGCATCACCCCCGAGTACCTCAGCTACGCTGGAGAAGAGCACGTTGGCTGATGGCTTGACGGATAACACCGGTGGAGCGTCTGAGAGCCCCACGGACATATCGCTAGGTCCTCCCTTTATAACCATATGATAACCGCCAGGAGCTATAATCGCCAACCCCGGCCTGAGACGAGTTCCCTCAGCCCCCTCCACCACGTCCAAGGCACAGAGGTCATCCAGCCTTGAGGCAAAGGAGGAAGTAAACCCTCTCGGCATGTGTTGAGCTATCACTATGGGCAGGGGAAAATCCCGCGGAAGCTCAGTCAACATCCTCTGAAGAGCTTGAGGTCCTCCTGTAGATGAGGCGATACACACAATTTTAGGTCTAACACCCGGAACAGGAGGCTTTATTATCCCCTTAAATGCAGAGGATTTCTGTTGCTCAGTCGCTCTTGGGCTGGATGGAAACGGTCTACCAGGCAATGTAGATCTAGCATAAGCCGCAGCCAAGACCTTCTGTATCAACTCGTCACCAACCTCTCTCATATTAAGAGATATCGTCCCAGAAGGTTTGGCCACAAAATCGACCGCCCCCATAGCAAGGGCTTGCATTGTTATGGTAGCTCCGCTTTGGGTAAGACTGCTCACCATTATAACGGGAGTTGGAAATCTCTCCATTATCTCTCGCAACGTGTCAATGCCGTTTTTCCTGGGCATCTCTACGTCCAGGGTTATTACGTCAGGACGAAGCTTTTCCGCCTTTTCAAGACCATCGATCCCATCTCTGGCCCTGGCGATAACCGATACACCTGGAACTTCATCGAGGATATCCCCGATGACCTTTCTCATGAAAGAGGAGTCATCTATAACCAGCACCCTAATTTCCTTCATCGCCCCACCACCTATCCTCATCGCCTTTCGCTCCGAGATGACAGCTCCTGATGGCGCACAAAACGACCTAGAGCCTTCTCCACCACGCTGGGAAGCAGCTCAAACGCCAGTCCGAGATCGGTGTTTTGGGTTTCATCCACAAACCTAGCCATGGCGACCTTACATGGGATGTAATAGCCGCAATCCTCCACAGATACACGGAGAATCGCCCTGGAGATCCCGTCAAAGGCTACACTCTGCCTGCCCGGTATGGAGAGGCGAACTCCACCGAGACTGATATCGGTTATGGTACTATGAAGCCACCCAACGTCCCCCAGCCTAGGAGGATCCAGCAACGGAGCGACCTTGCCGTCCAGCAGACAGGACACCCTCACGAACTGACGCCTCTGGATCTTCTCTATCTCGCCCGTTATCTGAAGGACAAGGAGCACTACCGACCCTTCTCTGACGGTCCCAAGCACCGATCCGACGGCACGATAGACCGAGCCCTCAGTCTTGACCGACAGGATAACCTCAACCCCCTTGTAGAGAGGCAGAAGCCCCCCTCCCAGGAAGGGGTGTCCCAGCTTCCATACCGATCCATCTACGCTCTCCAATCTAGACGGATATTCGCCCTTGTAAAGCCCGGAGTGAATGGAGATATCCGTCCTGGAACCAAGGATCTGCGGATTTGACTCTAGCAATTTGGAGGCTTCCATAGCCTACCCCCTCTCTACTTTCATCCCTAGGCGTCGGGAAAGCTTGAAAAAAAGCGACTTCACCCCTTTTCCGTTCCCAGAGATCCTTTCCTCCGATTCTAGCAGGTCCATTGCGATCATACGTATACACTCGGACGCTGCAGATCTCGGGAACAGGCGAAGAAGAGGTTTTCTAGCTCTGACCGCCTCGGTCAGCTTGGGATCTAAAAGGACATACCCGGCATATCCCAGATCCATGCGCAAAAATTGACTTGCGGCGAATCTCATACGGTCAGAAACGAGCTTGGCCTCCTCCTTAGAAACGGCCATGTTAACCAAGACTTTGACGTCCAACTTTCCCATAGCACTGAAGACCAGCGACTTAAGAAGACCGTAGGCATCCCTTATCGAGGTCGGCTCGGGGGTGGTGACCAAGATCACCGTATCCACAGCCAGAGCGAAAGAGACCATGTTTTTGTGTATTCCAGCCCCGGTATCCACTATTATTATATCAGCCATGGCATCCAGATCGGCCAATTTGTCGATGAGGGCGGACTGGGAATTATCGTCGAGGTTGGCAAGTTCCTCGACGCCGGCCCCTCCTGGTACCAAAAATACCTGGTCTCCTACGGGACAGATCACGTCTTTGAGGTCCTTCTCTCTCCTGACGAGATGGATAAGGTTATACTCGGGCTGAACCCCGAGAAGTATATCGACGTTGGCAAGACCTAGATCACCGTCCAACAGGGCAACCTTGACGCCCTGCTGCCCCATAGCCAGAGCTAGGTTGACCGATAGGTTGCTCTTACCGACTCCACCCTTGCCTCCTACCACGGCAAGGGATCTTATTGATCTGGATATTTTAGAGGAAGGCTGGTCCACAACCGAGGCCATCATGCGTCGTAGCTCCGCGGCCTGATCAACCGCTCCTGACCTTATATCAGCCAAGGTCCTCACCGCCCAACGCCATACTGACAAGTTTATCAGCGGACGCTACCTCTATATCGTTGGGGACGTTTTGCCCGAAGGTGAAAAAAGAGACAGGTATATCGAAGTTAAGTGCAACCTCCAGCACAGGTCCCAAGCTAAGGGTTTCGTCTATCTTGGTGAATATCAAGTTTGAGACAGGAACCGTTCCCATCCGACTTATCACGTCTATCATGTCCCTGAATTTGGAGCTGGCGGACACGACCAAATGGACGCAGTTAGGCTCAAAGGCATCGTACAGCTCGCGAACCTCGTCGACACGTCTTTTATCCCTCTGGCTTCTACCAGCTGTGTCAAGAAGGATAAGATCCGAATCAGGCTTTTTTCTCATCTTCAAAAGATCTTTGGAGTCGAAGATGACCTCCACTGGGACCCCTAAGATTTTGGCGTAGGTCCTGAGCTGCTCCACCGCAGCTATCCTGTAGGTGTCGGACGTAGCAAGAGCTACCTTTCTGTCCTCCCACAGAGAGCTGATCGCAGCCAGCTTGGCTATAGTGGTTGTTTTTCCCACTCCCGTTGGGCCGATAAACATGGCCCTAGGTCCGCCGAGAGCCTCCAGGTTATCGCGATAAGGAGCCCTCACCTGAGAGGAAACCCAGCTAAAAAAGCTTCTGTCATCCCAGGGACCATCGTAGTCGTCTAGGAAGCCATCCACGAAAGATTCGGTCATGTCGGCTGCGACCATAATATCGCGAAATCTAGAGCGCCCTTCCTCGTCGACATCACCAACCTGCTCCCTAACCTCTACATTGGAGGGGGGCTCAACTCCGTCCAGTTTTTTAAGGACCATAGCCAGGGTCTGCTGTATCCTTTGAACATCCTGGGCTAGATCCTCCTCCGGCCCAGTCGGTTTCTTAGCGGTGGAGGACTCACCGTAAGCATGAGCGGCCTGACGGACCTGGATGGGTGTGCCCGCCACCACACGGCCCTGGATCTCCACTCTATCGTCAAGCTCATCCAGCAACGGCTGGGGCGGATCGACCTTTTTAGGTTGCTCCGAGAGAGGAGCCTTAGCCTCCAAGAGCTGTTGAAAGGCTCGAACCCTCTGAGCCAGATCGTCTCCTATAGGGGCCTCCTCTCTCAGTCGATCCTCCTCCAACAATCCAGCTGTGACGACCAGAGCAGGCTTGCCGAAAAGCCCCATAAATCCCCCTTTGTTGACTGGGCGGGTGGACAAGACCACGGCGTCCCTGCCAAGCCGATCCGAGGCTATTCTTATAGCTTCGGCGTCGTCTCTGGCCTCAAAGGTGATTTTTTGGATAACCCTCATCGTCTACTCCACCATCCCTAAAGACTGAATATCTATGCCTTGACTTATTTCATTATAGGATACCACGAAAAGCGCAGGCAGGGATGCCTCAAGAATTCGTCTGATCACCAGACGGACATCGGGGCTTACCAAAAGTACGGGATTGTGCCCCTGAATCATTATCTCTTCTGATTTGGCGGATACCGCAGAGACAAGCCTGGAGATCTCCCTTGAGTCCATGTTCAATCTCCAACCCTTGACCAGGTCGCCCTCTAGAGCGTCCCTAACCCTCTGCTCCCAGGCAGGGGAAAGGGTTGATACGGTTATAACGTCGTCCTCCTTTAGGCGGATGGATATTATCCTGGCCAAACTCTCCCTGACCCTTTCGGTCAAATAATCGACGGAGGAAGAGAGTCTTCCGTAATCCGCCAAGGTCTCGAAGATGGATACCAGATCCCTTATGGGGATATGCTCCGAGACCAGGTTTTGAAGGACTTTCTGGATATCTCCCAGCCCCACAACTCCGAGCATCTCCTCTACCACAGCGGAGTTGCTCTCCTTGACCATATCGGTAAGTTTCTGTATCTCCTGTCTGGTTATGAGATCTGCTCCATGGGTCTTGATCACCTCGGAAAGATGGGTGGCCAACACCGACGGGGCGTCAACCACGGTGTAGCCTCCTGCCTCAGCCCTATCTCTGAGCTCCGGGGATATCCAGAGAGCAGGAAGACCGAAAGAGGGCTCTTTCGTGGGAACCCCTACTACCTCATCCACGACGTTGCCGGTGTCCATAGCCAGATAGTGCTCCGGCATAAGCTCACCCTGACCGACCAAAGCTCCCTTCACTCGAATCAGATATTCGGAGGGCTTTAGCTGGATGTTGTCCCTGATCCTTATGGACGGAACAACCAACCCCATGTCCATCGCCATCTGCTTTCTGATGGTGCTTATACGGTCGAGCATATCTCCGCCTTGGCCTGGATCGACGAGAGGGATAACTCCGTAGCCGATCTCCATCTCCATCGGGTCAACAGCTAGGAGTTTCATGACGTCATCAGGGGATGCCGGCGGACGGACAGGCTCCGCCCCCTCTCCTCCTCCAGGTCCTCCTGGAGAACCGGATCCTCTGCCGTCTCCGTCCCTCGTCTGAGCCTCCTGTGAGACTGCCTCTCTGTAAACACCGTATGCCATCATCCCAAGGAAAATCCCCAAGACCATGAAGGGGACGGTCGGCAACCCTGGCACCATGGCAAAGCCGAACAACAGAGCTGTTCCTATCATCAGAGGTCTGGGATATCTGATGAAAGAGGATAGAACGTCCTGACCTAGGTTTGAATCGCCGGCGGCTCTCGTTACGATGATACCGGTTGCCGTGGAGAAGAGCAAAGCCGGTATCTGGGAGACCAGTCCGTCACCTACCGTGAGAAGGCTGTACATGCCAGCGGCCTCAGCCATGGTCATGCCACGCTGAAAAACGCCTATGGAGAGGCCGCCTACGATGTTTATCATGGTTATGATAAGCCCGGCTACGGCGTCTCCCTTGACGAACTTGGAAGCTCCGTCCATGGACCCGTAAAAGTCGGCCTCCCTCTGTATATCCCTTCTTCGCTCCTTAGCCCCTAGCTCGTCTATAAGACCGGCGTTGAGGTCGGCGTCTATGGCCATCTGCTTTCCCGGCATAGCGTCCAAAGTGAACCTAGCAGCGACCTCAGCGACCCTTTCAGCACCCTTGGTTATGACGAGAAACTGTATGATAACCAGGATAAGGAACACCACCGCCCCTACAACGTAGTTTCCTCCTACGACGAAATTGCCGAAAGAGCTTATGATATTCCCAGCGTCCCCCTTGAGAAGTATCAATCTGGTGGTGGATACGTTAAGGGCCAGCCGAAAAAGGGTCACGATCAGGAGAATGGAGGGGAAGGACGATATCTCCAGGGCACGGTTGACATAAAAAGTGACCAAAAGCACCACGACACCAAGCGTGATGTTCAAAGTCAGCAACATATCCAGTAGCCAAGTCGGCAGGGGGATGATCATCATGACGACCACCATTATCATCAATACAGCGATGCCGACGTCGGAGAACCTCATCATACTCTTTACCGCTGAGGTAGTAGCCCTTTCCTCTGCCATTTAAACCTTCCCTTCTAGATCGCGAATCGGGACCTATTTGCCCCTGCCTTTACCCCTCAAACCGTATACGAAGGCCAGAACTTCCGCGACTCCTTTGTACAGCCTTTCAGGTATAGCCTCTCCGATGTCTACCCCTTCGTAAAGGGCCCACGCAAGTGGCTTATTCTCAACTATGGGTATTTTATGTTCCTGCGCTATATCCCTTATCTTCTCTGCCACCCTATCCTTTCCCTTGGCCAGGATCACAGGAGCCTCCATCTTTCCCTTCTCGTACTTTACGGCGATCGCCAAGGTTGTGGGGTTGGTTATAACAACGTCGGCCTTAGGTACGTCGGCCATCATCCGTTTTTGGGCCATCTCCCTCTGCTTTTGGCGAATTTTTTGCTTTATCTGAGGGTCACCCTCCATCTGCTTGTACTCTTCCTTGATCTCCTGTTTGCTCATGCGTATGTTCTTCTCGAACTCCCACTTTTGATATCCCCAATCGAACACGGCGATAACCAGAAGAAGTAAAGTCATCTTAAAACTCAACATCCAGATTTTCCAAAGAAGGAGTGGCACAGCGTCCCCCAGAGGATAGCGGATGTAGGCGACCATCTCCTCCAGATCCCCGGTCAGCGCGGAGTACAACATTATCGCAAGTATCAGGGCCTTGAACAGGCCCTTAAGCATCTCAACCAGAGACCTCAGGGACACTATCTTTTTGAGCCCTGAGATCGGGTTAAAACGGTCCATTTTAGGAATAAGAGGTTTAGAGGAGATAAAAAAGCCGACCTGTACAACGGATATAAAAAAAGCCGCTAAAAAGCAGGCCAGGGCTAAGGGAAAGAGGTATACGGCGTAAACCTCTATGGACTTGACAGATATAACCTTAAACCAGCCATCCTGCCATAGAGCTTTGTCTCCCATAAAAAAAACAAGCTCCCTGGTAAAGGAGGATAATCCATCGAAGACCCAACCTCCGAAGAGCAACAACATCAAAAGCCCGGATATTATCACGACCCCAGCGCCCAGATCCTGGCTCTTGGCGACGCGACCTTCCTCCCGTTCTTTCTGCCTCTTTCTGGGAGTAGCTGGCTCGGTTTTCTCTTGGGCAAAAAACTGAAGCCCTAAAGCCTCCATCATCGCCAGGCACCCAGTCCCATCAGGGCCAGCCTCAGAAAAGGCTCTATATTGTCGTGGAGGATATCCACAATAGGAGGCAGGAGAACCATGAGGAGAAACAGCCCTAGACCTATCTTTATAGGCAGGCCCAGAATAAAGACGTTCATCTGGGGGACGGTTCTAGCCAAGAAGCCAAGCCCTATATCGGCGAGAAGCAGAGCACCATAAAACGGTATGGAGACCATAAAAGCCATTGAGAACAGGTCACCAGTCCATTTTGCCAGCCCCATATCGCCGGACAGGGCCAACCCCATTCCTCCGAGGGGAAGAAGACGAAAGCTCTCCGTGGCGGCTTTGATCAAAAGCATATGGCCGTTCCAGTATAGAAAAAACCACAGGCCGACGAGAAGTTGAAACTGGCCAACGATCGACTCCTCGTCCTGGGAGATGGGGTCCAACACGCTCACCATCGCGAGTCCCATACTAGTGCCTATCATTCGCCCTGAAACCTGTAGAACGTAGAAAGGACAGGCAGAGACGAAACCTATAAACGACCCCGCCAAAAGCTCCCTTGCTCCAGCCATGAACAGGGGGAATAAACCGGAAAACAGGGCCTCAGGGACAGACCCTCCTAAGCCGGGCATAACTATCACAGAGAGAAGGGCCGAGAGCCAAAAAACGAAAGCTACCGGGAAGGAAGCTCCGACCAATGCAGGAGCCACGTACAGCAATCCCAAAAACCTCATGGAGATCAGCAGATAAAGGGGAACTTGCCCTGTAAGGGCGTCCATCGTCATCAGCGGACAAACCTATGGAGCTGCCCTAGAAGGTCTATGGTCAGCTGATTAACAAGTCCAAACATCCATGGACCGGCGACCAGAAGAGCTCCCATTATGGCCACTATCTTGGGCACGAACGAGAGGGTCTGCTCCTGGATGGACGTCGCGGTCTGCAATATGCCTATTATCAATCCGACCACCATAGCGACCAGCAGGACAGGCAGGGAGGCCAAAAGAGAGACCTTCATGGACTCTATCAGCATATCGCTGACGCTAAGAACCTCCATAGGGACACCTCCTCACATATCAACGGAAACTCTTTACCAAACTCACTATAACCAGGTTCCAACCGTCAGCCATGACAAAAAGAAGAACTTTAAATGGAAGTGATATCATCATTGGAGGCAACATGATCATTCCCATGCTCATCAGAACGCTGGATATTATCATATCAACCACGATGAAAGGGACGAATATCACTATGCCCATCTGGAAAGCGGACTTCATCTCGCTCAGCATAAAAGCGGGCAACAGAATTTTTAAAGGAACCTGATCGGCGTTCTCCGGCCTTGGGATGTCCGCCATAGAGACCATCAGAGATAGCTCTTCCTGTCTGGTCTGGCTCAACATAAAGGTCCTTATGGGAGCGGACGAAAGTTCCCAGGCCTGGGCCGCCCCGATCTTTCCTGCCATATAGGGACCAAGACCCTCCTGGTAAACCTTGTCCCACGTAGGCGACATTATGTAAAGGGACAAAAAAAGGGCCAGGGTAACTATAACCTGGTTTGGAGGGGTCTGTTGAAGCCCCAGGGCCCTTCTTACGAAGCCCAAAACGACTATTATCCTCGTGAAACAAGTGACCATAAGCAGTATGGCAGGGGCCACACTGAGGACGGTGAGAAGGGCAACTATATGGATCGTATTTGATACATCCTGAGGGGATGAAGCTCCTTCAACCGCTATTTTAATGGCCGGGATCGGAGGTATAGGCGGCTGAGGCGCTGCAGTGATCGCAGGACACATGGCCAATATAAACAAAAAAGCTAAACAGCTAATCGGGATTATCTTTTTTATCGAAAATACCATGTAGTCTCTCCCATTGCTCGGCCGGATAGCGACCTAAAACCGAAAATCCCCCTTTTGTCTCACCGATGAGGATTATCTCTGAACAAAATCTGACAACATAAATAACGCCTCTGCCCAGGGACAGAGACGTCAGAACCTCAAGGCCGGAGCCGGAAGCCCTGCGGAACCTTGGCCCCCACCGGACGAGGAGAGTGCCCGCAACTCCCAGCAGAGCCACGGCTAGAAAAACCTTTGTCAGATACGTCTCCAAAGGAACAGGGGACTGGGCAAAAGCCATCTCTCCAATCGACATGAAGAGAAAGCAAACCATAAGTCCCGAACGAAAAGGCCCCCTCAGCAAGGGTATCGGCTACCCCAATACCTTGGATAGAGCGTCGACGACCCTATCAGGCTGGAAGGGCTTAACGATAAAGTCCTTAGCTCCCGCCTGGATTGCCTCGATAACCATGGACTGCTGCCCCATGGCACTGACCATGACGATACGACAGCCAGGATTGACCGCCTTTATAGCCTTTACGGCGTCTATACCGTTCATCTCCGGCATGGTTATATCCATAGTGACGATATCAGGGTTGAGTTCCTTGTACATATTGACCGCAACCTGTCCGTTTTCCGCCTCTCCAACAACCTCAAAACCGTTCTTAGAGAGAATATCCTTGAGCATCATCCTCATAAAAGCAGCATCGTCGACGATAAGGACTGTAGCCATTTTGTCCCTCCTGTTCGTATTTATAGGGGCCCCGCAAGGTATCAGGATCCGATAGAGTTGATCCTGTCGCCCATATTTAGAATCTCCGTAACCCGCACTCCAAAGTTCTCGTCTATGACGACAACCTCTCCTTTAGCGATAAGCTTTCCATTGACCAGCACGTCCACAGGCTCCCCTGCCATCTTGTCCAATTCTATCACGGAACCGGGGGCAAATGACAACACCTCTCCGACGGTTTTTCTAGTCCTGCCCAATTCGACGGTCACCCTTACGGGGATATCCACTATAAGGCCTATGTTGGAGGGCTCCTGCTGTCCTCCAGATGGCACTATAGGGGCAAATTCAGCTGGTCTGACGTCCACCTGAGGTTGAGGTGGAGGAGGTGGTGGTGAGCTGTACCCTGTAGCGGGCTGAGGAGCCCTAGCCTGAGGCTGTCCTCCATTTGGAGATGACGCCACCTGTTGCTTAGGCGGAGCAGTCGGAGGGGCAACAGGCTCTGGATCGCCTATCAGTGCATCGGCAAACACAGCAGCAGAATCGGACGGGACACATACCATGGCCTTGAAGGACGAAAGCCCCTGTATCTCCACGTTCATGACTGCTCGCCACACGGAGCTGGACTCCCCCTTCGAGGGGAAGGGCAACCACTCCCCTTCCACCATCTTGGCGGAGGGGTTGCTTGGCATGGCCTTGCGGCCTTTGAGAGCACCGCTGAGGGACGTCATTGCGGCACCTACCACCTGACTCAATCCCTCCTGGGCGGCGTTAACGAAAAGCTCGTTGGCCTCCTCAGGCAGATCTTTCCCCTCTCCTCCCATCATCAGGTCGGCGAGCATCAAAACCCCAAGCTCCGGCATAACCATAGCTACTGGGGCATTATCGAATCCATCGCAGTCAACAGAAAACAAAAGGTTTTTGCCGTCGGTTTCCGTTTTAGATAGGTCTTCCTGTGGGATCTCACCGGCTTCGGAGACGGTTACTTCCACATCCCTACCGGCCAGCATCCCGACCACACCTGAGACGGCATCGTTGAACATCTTCCCCATGCCGTCTAAGGAATCCAATTGGGGCTGAGTCAGAGGTGTTGTTGGAGTACCTTCTCCACCAAGACCGCCGCCTAAAGTACCCTCAAGTAAAGCGTTTATCTCGTCCTGACTGAGCAGATCATCAGCCATGGCCTATCCCTCCTCGTACTCTTCCAGCGAGCCATCCCAGGCCACATCAAGGACCTCGGCGGAATAGTGCCCATCCACCGTGCCAGGCCGTCCCGTAAACTTGACCCTGCTCCCGACCCTGATCTTGACTGGGTCCTCCGTAGCGGCGTCCAGTCTAATCACGTCCCCAACCTGAAGTCTCATTATATCCGACAGAGACAAAACAGTATCCCCCAACTCCAGGCTCATGGGAACTCTGACCTTTCCCATGCTGGCAGCCAGGAAGGACCTGCTGTCTTGTTCTTTATTCCTTCCCGTAGAGGCGAACCAGATTTGAGAGCTCAGCTTGTCCATAACCGGCTCCATCACGAAGTAGGGAATACACAGACTGACCATCCCCTCGACGTCACCCACCGACACCTTTAACGTCACGAGCAACACCATATCCGTACCGGGACATATCTGAACGAAAAAGGGATTGCTCTCCATGCTCTCAAAACGAAACCTTACGTCCACCACGGTGCT
>CAYNAN010000063.1:0-13418 GCA_964395085.1 uncultured Synergistaceae bacterium | reverse complement strand
ATGACGCCGGGATCCTCATGGGCCTCTCCTGCGAAGAGAAGAATATCGTCCCTCTTCTCCCTTATCCTACGGAAAGCCTCGGTGGTCCCAGGGATGCCCTGGTTGACGATGACGACCTTCATCAGAGGATCGTCAGCGAATGAGGCTATCTGGGATATGGTGGTCTCCATCTCCTGCATAAAGTTATCGGGATAGGTGATATGCTTGATCATGCCCCCGTTTGCCACGTCGCCGTATTTGGCTATCATGGCCTCAGCACCTCTGAGATCGTCCTCAGACTGAGAAACCGTACCGGTACAGATGCCGATGTGGAACGCAGCGTCGGCCAGAGAAGCCGATGCCATAGCCACTACCATAAAGACGCTCAACAATAAAACGCAATACCTCTTCATGAACCTGCCCCCTTAGATAGAATTAGGCCATCTAGGCCTTCTCAACTTTAGCCCTCTGAAGAAAAATTGTCAAACGCTGAACTCCCAAAAAGGAGACAAGAGCCTAAGTTTTTCGTTAACGTCGCATCTGTTTGTTTTTGTTATCTTTAGTCATTAAAAAACAAACCCGCGATACCTTGCGGCATCGCGGGCGAACAATATGTCACATGCGGGCTATCCTAGGGGTTATTTTGCTGGCTAGCCAGGAAACGGATACAATCTTCGCCAAATCTCCAGGGATAAAGACCAGGCATCCCAACTTTACCGCCCTCAAAAAGCTCATCTCCACGCCAGAGATCTTCGTCAGTATCAAATACATCCAGGGAATACCAATGACGTAGATAAGAACAGAGCCTATGACCGATCCGATAAAAAAATTCAGCATGGAAAGGTCCCTTCCCTCCATCCATTTTCCAACGGCCCAGGCACATAGAACGAAACCGATCAAAAAGCCAAAAGTCGGGCTCATTAGGTAGGAAAGCCCTCCTCCGGAGGTAAAAATCGGCACGCCCATCAACCCCATGCCTATATATATCGCTTGTGATAGGGCACCGCACCTGGCCCCTAAAAGGGCTCCGGCCATCAGGGAGAAAAAGTTCTGAAGGGAGATCGGAGCAGGGCCGATCGGTATTTTGATGAAAGCCCCCACAGCGGTCAATCCCGCAAAAAGTGCCACTAAAATCATATCTCTGGATCTTATCCTCATAAAAAACACCTCATCGCCGTGGGATTTTGCCAACGACGATGAGGATAACGTACCGATGCGTTATTGTCAACCATAAAAATACATAGGTTGACTCTTATCTCTTTTTAGGCTCCCACTTTCTGCCTAATCCCTGAGTGATCCTGTCAATGACCACAGCCATGATGACTATGCTCATGCCAGACTCAAACCCTCTACCAACGTCGATACGGTTGATCGAGAGCAGGACCTCCTGGCCCAACCCTCTGGCCCCTATCATCGCACATACCACCACCATCGCCAGCGCCATCATGGTGGTCTGGTTTATGCCGGCCATTATGCCAGGCATCGCAAGTGGAATTCTGACCTCCTTGAGAAGTTGCCATCTGGTGGCTCCGTAGGCTATAGCGGCTTCCTGAGCTGGTTTAGGGACCTGCTGAAGCCCAAGAGCCGTCAACCTTATTACCGGAGGCATGGAATATATTAGGGTGGCGAAGACCGCCGGGACCTTACCGAGACCGAAGAACATCATCGCCGGTATGAGGTAGACGAAGCTGGGCATGGTCTGCATACCATCTAGTAGTGGCTTCATAAACGAGGCCGACCGTGGATACTCCGCGATCATCACCCCAAGTGGGATTCCAAGGATCAGCGAGATCAACACCGAGGCCAGGATAATTGACAACGTCTCGAGGGCCAAAGCCCAAAGTCCGAAGAGCCCTATGAACACGGTCAGAGAGGCCAATATCAGGGCAGACAATTTTTTCCCTGTCGACCTCCATACCGCGAAAGCAACCAACACCACGTACAGCCACCATGGGATAAAATTAAGTGCGTTTTGAATACCGGACAGAACAGAGGAGATAAACATAGAAATAGTGTCAAAAGCGGTAGAGAAGCGGCTGAGAAGCCAGTCAACAGCGTCGTTGACGTAGGGAGCAACGTGAAAACTCCAACCACTAGGAAACATGGGCAGCCACCTCCTGAGCTCTAGCTATGGCCCTTTCGTCGGCCTTTCTGAGCTGTTCTCTCTTGTCCTGGACGAACCTTGACACGTACTCGTCAGCGGGATTAGCCAATATGTCCGATGGGTGACCTAACTGGACTATCTCGCCGTTTTTCATTACAGCCATCCTGTCCCCCAACCTCATCGCCTCGTCCAGATCGTGGGTCACGAAGAATATGGTTTTATGCATTTCCTCCTGAAGACGGACGAGCTCGTCCTGCATCTCCCTACGGATAAGAGGATCCAACCCACTGAAGGGCTCGTCCATGAGCAATATCGGAGAGTCCATCACTATGGCTCTGGCGATTCCAACCCTCTGCCTCATGCCTCCGCTAAGCGACGATGGGTAATAGCTCTCCCATCCTTTCAGCCCCACCCTCTCAAGGGCGGCCATAGATCTTTCCAACCTCTCCTTTTGGGGTACATCCTTGAGCTTAAGTCCAAAGGCGACGTTTTGGAGCACATTTCGATGGGGCAACAGGCCGTAATGCTGAAAGACCATGGCCACGTGGTTTCTTCGAAAATCGACGAGCTCCTTATCCCCCATGGACGACACGTTCAGGCCATCCACCACGATCTCCCCCGAAGTAGGGGTCACCAGCCGAAGTATGCTCCTGATTAAGGTCGACTTTCCGCTGCCGGAAAGTCCCATAACCACGAAGACCTCCCCCTGTTGAACATCAAAGGATATCCCTCTTATCGCGACCACAGTATCGTCCGACTCGTCAAGCTGGGAGATCAGATCCTCGTCCTCCACGTCAACGTCAGCGGCGTTTCTACCGTAGACCTTCCACAGGTCATTAACCTCTATAATCGCTGTCAATGTTTCATCACTCTCCCTGTTCCATTTAGGAGCTAAAAGCTCCTTTTCCTATCATATTAGTATATCACATATATTTAGCTCGTCCTCCCTTCCCTACTAGAGGCCGTTTTCTGTGTTATCATGATAGCTATGACATTTCTCTCCCGGGTTTATGTCGCTATAGAATCCGTAGCGGCCCATAGGGCCTATCAAAACAAGGAGGTATGATATGAAATTTATCTCTAAGACACTGTTTCTCATGACGTTTTGCGCGGTGGTATCCCTATCCTCCCCGTCCTGGGCGGCCAACGTGATAAGGATGGGAGATTTCAGCTGGGACAGCGTCCAGCTCCACAACCGACTGGTCGGTTACGTGCTCAAGCACGGTCTTGGCTATGAGGTGCAATACGAGTTCGCCGAGAGCCTACCGCTCCTGATGGGAATGGGAAGGGGCGACGTCGACGCTACCACCGAGATATGGTCCGACAACCTGAAGGAAGCCTGGACCAAGATGATAGACGACGGCAAGGCGGTCGACCTAGGGCCAACCTATCCTGACGCGGTTCAGGGATGGTACGTCCCGGCCTACGTGGTAAAGGGAGACCCAAAAAGAGGGATAGAGCCGATGGCACCGGACCTTAAATCGGTCTACGATCTCAAAAACTACAAAGACCTCTTCGTCCCAAAATCCGGCGGAGAAAAGGGCAAGGGGAGGTTCTACAACGGACCTACAGGATGGGTTACCTACACCATCAACGGGGTAAAGCTGAAGGCCTACGGACTGGACGAACTTTACGAGGACTTCAGCGCAGGATCGTCCACTGCACTGGCCACCGCCATATTCTCAGCCTACGAGAGAGGCGAGCCGATATTGGCCTACTACTGGGAGCCAACGCCACTAATGGGAATGCTGGACATGATTCAGCTTGAGGAGCCCCCCTACGAGCATAAAAAGTGGGACGAAAAAACCTACGACGGGGCCTTCCCGCCATCCAGGGTACACGTGGGTATAGGGACCCATCTTTTTAAGAAGGCCCCTCAGGCCGTCACCATCCTGGCGAACTACTCTTCAACGTTGGAGCAGACAAACGCAGCACTGGCATACATGGAGAGAAACAAGGCCACACTGGATCAGGCGGTGGTCTGGTTTTTGAGGGAATACCCAGAGCAATGGAGGAGATGGTTCCCCATAGCGAACGACCCCAGGATCAAAAAGGTGGAGGAAGCTCTCTCCAAAGAACCCTAGAAAACCCCCCGGGAGTGAAAAAAGGGGCCACCGGTACATACCGATGGCCCCTTTTAAGCTATTTATAAGGACCGACGACGATTCGCCCACTATCTGGATCCCTCGAGAGGGAGAGGTATCTTACCTCCCTCTCTATATGCTTTACCTCTCCCCTTATCCTGACCTCTACGCCAGGATATGCCTTGTTACGGATCGACACTATCGGTACGATATCACCGGCATCGGCTATCTGCCTCCTTATGGACATCTGCCTATCCTTCCACAGCCTGAGCACCGACGCAAGCTCATCCTTTTTCCTCTGAATAAGCCTTAGCCTCTCTGCGAGTTCGCGGGGAATCTCTTTCCCCGCTCTATAGGCCGGAAGGGTGGACTGAAGCAGGGCGTATATTCTGTCCATAGCCTCCTGAGCATGGGATATTCTTTCCTCAAGCTCGGAGAGCTCCCTTTTTAGATAATAGCTCGTTCCTGCCTCCAATATCGTCACCGTTCCCATGATGGCTCCTGCGCTGGATAGGTCGATCCTCTTCAGAGCTGTGAGATGGCCTCCGATAACCCCCTTCTTGCCCTCCACCTTTATATCCCCACCGGACATAACCCTGCTGTGAAGGACGTAGGCCCCCACCTCTATATCCTTGCCAGCAACGACCTCTCCTCCTTGAATGAAACGAACAGAAAGGTCACCGCCTATTTCGACGTAGGACTTATCCCCTATTACCGCGCTCAGATGGCCGTTACCTGCCGCCACTACTGTTCCGGATTCCACCGCTCCCTTTATCTCAACGTCCCCGTCACATCGGACGGAAAAGCCCTCTCTTACGGTCCCATTGACAACGACGGTACCGGAAAAATCCACGTTCCCGGTGGACATATCAACGTCTCCAGAGATCACATATACCTCTCTGACCGAAAGCTCGTTGCCCATCAGGATAGGCTGTCCTTGAACAGAGGCACGGAAGATCCTTCCGTCATCGGTCTCAACGCCTTTGCCCGCGATAAGGCTCACCTTCTTTGGCTTTGGAACGGAAACCGGCTTACCGTATACATCACGCCCAGGCTCACCCTCAACGGGGGGTTCCAGATAGGCCAGCTCCTCTCCCGGCAAGACCGACAGGATTTTTCCCCTATCCTTATAATCTACCCTTCCAGACTCATCCTTTGAAAAATCGAACTCACTCCCTACGGGGAAGAGAAAACGAACCGAGCCGTCTTGAGACGGCTTAGACGGTATACCTTGTGCTGCCACGACCCTGTAGATAGACTCTCCTTCTTTTTTGCAGGTAGAGACCGCGGAAATAACGTTTTCCTCCAGAACATGCTCTACCCCGTCGTCCCTCAAGGATCTCAATATCTCTATCGATTCAACTGGACGACCTCCCTTTATTGGAGGATGAATATCTACAAATGCCGTCAACCTATCGGACGTTACCCTCGTGGAAAAATACCCGTCCTCTGCGGTTACTTCTTTGTCCACAGGGTTGGACGAGACGAGATCCTCCACTTCCTTCAGTATTTTATCGAGGGCAGATTCAGCCATCGCTATACCAAGGTCTATCCGCCTCTCCTCACGTTTTTTACGGACGTCATCTAGACTCATCTTGATCCCCCTCCTGTGGAGGGAACACCAGCAACACTCCAGCGACGTTCCCATCCCTGTCAGGGGCAGGTCGCACCTCCCCCCTGCCTCCTGGCAAGGATAGAACCTCACCTACCCCTGATTCATAGACCCTGGCGCAGACCTTCCCTAACTCCCTCCCCATAACGGGAGGGATCATATCAACAGGTAGGGACTCTACCTCTTCGCTAGCCATGTCCAAAAAGCCCTCCATAGCCTCGTTTACGAAATCTACTTTACCGGTTGACCCCACAAACATTAGAGGATCTTTCACAACGTTGAGCAGGCTAAGATATTTATTCGACCTTTCCTCCAGGAGCTCCTCGTGGCGGTCATCCTCGACAAGGTGGGATATTATCTGTACTATGGACTCGAAAAGATCGACCTCTTCCCTTGAAAAGGGCCCCTCGAAAAGCCTCTCTCTATCGGCCGCGTAGCCCCACTCCACCACCCCGACCCTGTTTCCTCCGGAAAGGATAGGCCTTGAGAAAGTCCACTCCATCCCCCTGAATCCGGAGTTTCTAACCTCGTGGTCCTTCCAGGATACCCTCACCGACATCAACTCCGGCTCGTGAACCGCTTGTGCCATAAAGTCCACTACGTAAGAGAGCCTTCTTGGGATAGAGAGACGGGACTGCATGGATATCTCAAGGGCAGAGCGAAGAGCGCTGAGATGGTCTATGCTGTACATCATGTCGCTGGTCCTCAGTCTAAGAGCCTCCTCCAGTCTCTTCTGTTCGGTTATATCCCGAAATACGACCGTGACCTCGTCCTTGGAGGATCTATAGACAAAATAATCTCTCCAACCGATTATGGTGTTATCCCTTATCGCAGTCAGAGTGTAGGGAAGGGAGGTCCCATCCTTCCAAACCCTGAAAACCGTCTCGATAAGGCCAAAACACCCGTCCCCCTCAAGGTCGTAGCAGACTGACCTCATCAGATATGATGCCAAGGAACGGCCTATCATGTCCTCACCTACACCGTCTAATTCCATCGCTGCGGGGTTTACCGCATCGATCACGAAGTCTCTCAGTTCATCGTCACGCCTAATAACCACCACGCCATCAGGGATGTTGGCGAAGAGCTTTCTGAGCTGGCTTTCGGTGTGATGCTTATGCAGAGCCATGGTTATGGCTATCTGGACCTCTTGATCTTTCATCGGTTTTATAAGATAACCGTATGGGTTGGTCCTGCCAGCTCTGTCCAAAGTGATAGAGTCAGAGTGGGCCGTCGTAAAGATAACAGGAACATCCAGTCGATTGTAAATTTCACCAGCTAGGGATATTCCGTCTATGCCATCGCCAAGACGGATATCCATTAAAACTATGTCCGGCGATTCCGCAGCCACGGATTCCAAGGATATACCGGAGATATCGGGAAGCTCTGGAACATAATACCCCATTCTCTCCAGCCTCATCTTCAGGTCCATAGCTATAATAAACTCGTCCTCCACTACCATCACTTTTGTCTGAGACATGGATATTAGCCCCCATCGTTGACGTTTTTTTCATTGTAGCATCCATGTCGATCAAGACAAAACGCCAAAGGACTTACGAATCTAGGACGTTAAGACCGTGTTTGACCTTTCCCCAAGGGCAAGGAATACCCTTTTCACACGAACAGGAGGCCTCCTGTATGAGCTACAAGATGACCATAGGCGATTTTTCCAGAATCAGTAACCTATCCCCCAAGGCCCTTCGGCTCTACGACAGACAGGGCATACTAAAGCCCGTAGCGGTAGATCCATCCACGGGATATCGCTACTACGCCCCTATACAGGTTATAGAGTCGGAGAGGATAAGGATCCTCCGGTCCCTGGATATGCCACTGGAGGAGATAAGGTCGTTCCTTGAGGAAAAGGACCCAACGGTCCTTAGGGAAAAACTGGGAAGCTACAGAAAAGAACTTGAGAGAAAGGTGTCGTCCATGAGACGAAACATGGATTTTCTGGACAAGCTAACGGAGAAGAGGGAGGAGATTTTCTTGAACTACATGGTAGTTGTAAAAGAGGTAGAGGACCAACCTATAATATCCACCAGGATAGAGACGTCCATATCCCAAATAGGTGAGAACATGGGAAGGGCCTTCAACGAGGTGTGTGACCACATGACGAAGATGGGACTCAGCACAGAAGGGGTAGGGATAGCTCTCTACCACTGCCAGGAGTTCGACCCGGAGCATCTGGACGTGGAGGTCGCTATGGCGGTGGACAAGCTTTACGGTTCCTCGGAAAAGTTTACCTTCCGAAACCTCCCAGGAGGAACTGTGGCGAGCATTCTCCACTGTGGCCCCTACGAGGGAATACAGGCGGCCTACGGAGCGCTTTACGAGTGGATCGGCGAGAACGACTACGAGAAGATCGGCCCGGACAGGGAGGTCTATTTCAACTGCCCCGCCACGGTGGAAAAGCCTGAGGATCTGCGCACCGAGATAGCCATCCCGGTACGCAAAAAGGACTAGCGGTCGATCAGTGCACATATTTTAGGCAGCGCCCTCTCGAGAATCTCTACAGAGGACAGAAAATCCCCTATGGATAACCTCTCGTCAGGGCGGTGGTCCAAGGAGGAATCTCCGGGGCCGTAGGCAACCATAGGGGTCCTCCAAGGGGCTATCACGTTAAAGTCGGCGGTTCCTCCTTTAGCCAGCAGGCGAGGGGAGCCGCCGACTTCCCTTATGGAGGACGACAGGGCCTGAGCTACCGGGTTGGACCTCGGCGACTGATATGCCTCCACCTGCTGGACCACCTCCAAGGCAACCCCAAAGCGAGAGGCTATATCCCCAAACAGACCTCCAAGTTCGTCGGAGGAGGCCCCTAGGGGCAGCCTTATGTCCAGCCCTACCTTAGCGACCCTGCCTCCAGACTCCACTCCCTCCATGCGGAAGACGGCGCCGTTGTACCGGTTTATCACCGGCCTGGAGTCGTCGTCCATACGCTGGATCTCCCTGAGTATATCCGAAGCTGCCATCAGGACATCGGTCAACGGCCCAGGACCGATGCTCCTGTGGCTCCCCTCGTCTGAGGAGGTCAACTCCAGAAACATACAGCCCCTGTAACCCAAGGTTATCCCGTTACCGCCGGAGGGCTCTCCCACTATGCAGGCGGCGGGGGCTCCCCTGGAGGTCATGAGATATCTCGCCCCCCGAGAGTCCCTCTCCTCACCTACCGCCGCAACCAGGGAGTACCGCCATCCGTCGGGAAGCTCGGCCCTGCCCCCAGCAAGAGAGAAGGCCGCCAGAGACCCCTTGGCGTCCACCGATCCTCTGCCCCACAGCTCATCGCCCAAAACCTCACACTCGGGGCCACCGGGAACGGTGTCTATATGGCCAAGGAGAAGTATCTCCCTGTCCCCATTACCTCTGGAGGCCAGGACGTTACCGACTTTATCCCTTGATACGCAATCCCAACCGAGGGACGGCAGCGATTTCTCCAAAAGGGAGCAACAGGGCTCCTCCGATCCGCTCTCGCTGCGACAGGAGACCAGCCCACTCAAAAACCGACCGTCCCTATCGTTCCAGCTCATCACAGACATCCTTTAGAGCCTCTAAGACCTGGCTAAAATGGCGGTCCTCCGCCACGAAGGGAGGCATAAAGCGCAGGACCTTAGGGCCAGCGGGAAGGACAAGAACACCTCTATCCTGAAGGGCTTTGACCAGCTCGGAGGATTTTACCGTCGTATCTATCCCTAAAAGGAGCCCCATGCCCCGGACCTCCCCTAGGATGGGAGAGTTCAACTTGCCGAGCATCTCCTTAAAGCGAGTTCCTTTGGTGCTGGCCTGGAGCGGATATTCTCTGTCCTGCAGAAGCTGCCATGAGGCCAGTCCCAGCGCCGACACGAAGGGATTTCCGCCGTAGGTCGTCCCGTGTCCTGCTGTCGGGAAATCTCCTATCCACCCCTTCCAGACCACCGCCCCAATGGGAAAACCACCGGCCACTCCCTTCGCAAGGCACACCACGTCGGGGTCCAGACCCACTTGGGTAGAAGCGAGGATGGAGCCACATCGTCCCCAGCCCGATTGGATCTCGTCGGCCACAAGAGGGACGTCGAACTTAGAGCAGGCCTTGGAGATGGCCTTCCCTATCTCCAAATCTAAAGGATAGACCCCTCCCTCGCCCTGGACTGGCTCCACGAACACAGCACAGGTATCCTCGTCCACGGCGCCGGGAAGGCCCTCCGGCGAGAGATGCTCCACCGGATAGAGGGAGGTCTGCCAGGGTTTTCTGTACTTAGGGTTGAAGGTTAGCCCGAGAGCTCCCATAGTCCTGCCATGAAAGGCCCTTCGCAGGGCGAGAATCTTGCGCCGCCCGCTACGAGCTGTGACAAGTTTGAAGGCCGCCTCCATCGACTCAGCACCGCTGTTGCACAAAAAGGCCTTTCCGTCGGGCAACAGCGACCTCAGAGCGTTAAGGAAAAGATCCCTAGGCGCGGAGGAGATACCAAGCCCCACGGACCAGGGAGATTGGGAGGCCACCTTAGCCACCGATACCAGCTCAGGATGGCAGTGGCCGAACAGGGAGGAACCGTGTCCAGTCATAAAGTCCACGTATTTTTTCCCTTTATCGTCCCACAGATCGGCTCCCTGACCGGCTGATACGGTCAGACCCCGACCGTTGTAGAGTTCAGACATACATTGGTCCCCTTTCCGTTCAGAGCAGCTGACAGAGGTTCGTCGAGCCGGCTATCGCCCAGGATAACGTCCTTCACCCCACCTGATAGTGCCTCCTCCGCCGCTACGATCTTTCTCTTCATGTTGCCCTTGGCCAAAGCCATGAGATCCTGAACCGATCCGCTGGAGACCAAAGACCTAGGATCGTGCTGGTCTGAGAGGACCCCTGGAACGTTGCTGAGTATCACCAAAACCTCCGACCCAAGAGACGACGCCACCAGAGCGGCAAGGCGATCTCCGTCGACGTTCAACAGCTTACCTGAGCTCTCTTCCTGGGCGATAGGAGGGATCACCGGCAGTATACCTTTGTCCCACAGCCTCTCCACCGCCTCGACCAGAAAGGAGGTCACAGAGCCGCTTCTGTTGCCCCTTAGCAGCCTGACCCGACCGTCCTCCACACTCCTCAGGACGTCTTTACAGAGGGCCCTCGCACCGTAGACGCCGGGCCATACAGGAGAGCCACAGCAGCCCATCTCCGACAGGGAGGATATTATCTCCGCCGAGATGGCTCCGCATACACCCTTGAAGACCACCATCTCCCTATCCCCTGTAAAGCGGCTCCTGAACCCTTTAGGGCTCATCACGTAGACCGGCTCGATCCCCAGGGAGAGACATGCCTGTTCCATCTCATGGCTACCGCCGTGGATCAGTGCCCACCTCTCACCCCGCTCCGTCCTGGCCGCGAGCTCTTTCAGGAGAGGAATAGGATCGTTGCCCCCTGCTCCCCCTATTTTGACCACTCCAACGGTCATGACACACCTCCTAAGCGGGATACATGGGAGCTCCGTCCAGACCGGAGGTCTCCTCAAGGCCGAGCATCAGGTTGGCCGCCTGGACGGCGGAGCCTGACGCACCTTTCATAAGGTTGTCCAGGGCGGACACCACCAGCAACCTGACTCCATCTTCGTGGAGGACGAAGCCGACGGAACAGTGGTTGCTGCCCAGGACGAACCTGGGGTCGGGCAACCTGAGATGGGATGGCCTGGCGGGACAGACGTTCCAGAAGGGGCTTTCCTCGGTCGCCTTTCTGTAGGCCTTCCAGAGGACCGCCTCCTTGACCGGCTCTTTCAACGTCACCTGGGCCAGCATCTGGACCCCTCTGACCATCTCAACCGCCGTCATGGTCATGGTGAACAGCTCCTCGGGCAGCCCCGTCTCTTGGGTCACCTCCGCCAGATGGCGATGGCGGAAGGGCTCAAAGACCCTCATGGTCCTGGTCCTGTAGGGGTGATGACTCCCCTTGCTGGGCGAGCCACCGGCCTCGGAGGAGCCTACCCGAAGTTCCATGCGAACCGAGTCCACCAGTCCGGTGCTCGCCAGAGGGGCCAGACCGAGAATAGCGCAGGAGGCGTTACAGCCGACCCCGCTGACCAGTGACGAACTGGCTATATCCTCTCTGTGGAGCTCCGGCAGGCCGTAGACCGCCTGCTCCAGATAGGCCGGAGCACCGTGTTCCTCACCGTACCACCGAGCGTACTGGGCCGGATCTTTAAGGCGAAAATCTCCCGACAGATCCACGACCTTAACGCCTCTCTCCCTGTAGTCCACCGCCACCTTCCAGGCCCCTCTGTGGGGCAGTGCCAGGAAGGCCAGGTCCGTCGGTATATCCATAGCCCCATCAGGAGAACTGTAGGCCATCTCGGGATACCACAGCCTGAGATGGGGATGGTCGTGCCAGAGTGGCTTTCCAGCGGAGCCACGGGAGACGGCACAGACGACCTCCAGATCTGGGTGATTTGCCAGTATCCGAAGCAACTCCCCTCCTGCCATTCCGGTGGCTCCCCACACTGCGACCCTGTAGGACATCACTTATCCCCCTCCATAAGGCCCTGACAGTGAGATATTATGGCTCCAGCCACGTCCACGCCTGAGCCCTCCACCGAACCGTGAAACTCAGCCTGACCGTTGACCTCGTTGACCGACCAGCTGTTCCCGCTCTGGAAGAGGTCGACCGCCAACAGATCCCCTCCGAAGGCCTTGTATACCGAGGACAGTACGTCGATCAGACTATCGTCTAGCGGTATAGACTGGGCCTCCGCCCCTCTGGCCGTGTTGGTGATCCAGTGAGAACTAGCCCTCTTTATGGCCGATATAGGCTTACCTCCGACAACCAAGGCTCTTACGTCGTAGCCCGGTTTTTCGACGTATTCCTGTATAAAAAAAGTTCCGTGGTTCGGCCCCATAAAGGACTTATGCTCCACAAGGGACTCGGCACAGTCTCTGTCGTTCACCTTGGAGATAAGCCGCCCCCAGCTTCCTACAGGTGGCTTGAAGACGACGGGATATCCCAGAGATTCGGCGGCGTTCACCGCCTCCTCCGGGGAAAAGGCCACCCTGTAGTCGGGTTGAGGTATGCCGGCGACGTCCAAAATCGACGCGGTGACCACCTTATCACCACAGGCCTCCATCACCGATGAATGGTTTACCGTCCTTACACCCCGGGATTCCATAAGTTTAGCTATAGCGAGGTTATGCCCATGAGATACACAGCGACACAGGGCCACGTCGCCCTCCGACACGTCCAGGCCACCGGGCCAGGCTATACCTCTGATGTCGACAAAACGACAGGATATCCCTCTATCGTCGGCGGCCTTTTTGAGCATCTTTTCCTCCGCCCTGAGTCGGGTATACAGAATCCACAGGGTCGTCATGGATTACTCTCCCCAGTCTTCCTGGATCTCTGGGGCTTCCTCTAAGGTCATGGGATCGAGGCTCACAAGCTCAAGCTCGGTCCCACAGTCTCCACAGATCAGTAGCTCGCCCACCATAGCGTTGTCCGGAATTGAGATGGCTCCATCGCATATCACACAGTTCACGGTCATTTTAGTTCCCTCCTAGCCCTAATCATAAAGTATAGTTTCTCTATGAGGCGAGATAATACAGCAAGCTACGTGCACTGTCAAGTATTTTTGTTGGCATAAAAAACCTTAGTTTACAAAAAGAGCGACCCCGGGCCGGGGTCGCTCTTTTATGG
>CAYNAN010000062.1:11216-13559 GCA_964395085.1 uncultured Synergistaceae bacterium | reverse complement strand
AGGCTGGCCCTTAGGATCGGCAGAAGGACCTCCAGCTCCAGCAGTCTCCATCCTATCTGGAACTACCGTGTCGAGGAGGTCCTTTTTTCGTCCCCCAGGGTCGTGATGGACCAGATGTCCAAAAGGGAACTGTCCCCCCTGGAGGATCGAGGGGACAGGGACGACCTGTGCCATACTCTGGTGGCTTGGTGTGAGAGCGGCTTCAACGTCACCAAAACCTCCGAGCTTCTCCACGTCCATCGTACCACGGTAAACTACCGGCTCGAAAAGCTCTCCTCGCTGTTCAAGGCGGACATGAGGGACTTTAGGGAGATGAGCCGGATATACTGGGCCCTTATAATGGAGCGTTTAAACAGGGACGTGCAACCCACGGTAGACGGGATCTCCTCTATCTCTCAGGGGAGCCCTTAGGAGGGTAATCGAGGGTGTTTTTTAGCTCCCCCGCCCGCTCCTCGCTCACGTTGGGGAAAGGAAGTGCTCCCGATTCTCTCCAAGCCTGGACCTCCGCTTCAACCTTTTCCCTTGTCTCCCGGTTCGGCGGAGTGTCCTCGGACAGGTAGGCGGTGGTGGAGGGGAAGGCGAAGCTCGAGCCCGACTCCTCCACGATCTTGGATACCCTGAAAAGCAGATCCTCCTTTATCGCCAAAAACTCCTCCCATTCTTTAGTCTGGATAAAGGCCCTTGTAGTCACATTGAGGGAGTAATCGCCGAAACCGGAAAAGCGGACCCTCACCGGAGGAGAATGGTGGACCTTAGGGTGGGCCAGCAGCATCTCTTTGATCTCCGTTAGTATCCATCTCAGTTGATCCATAGATGTCTCATAACGGAGGCCTATGGTGGCCTCGAAGAGGTGCTTATCCCTCCTGCTTAAGTTTTTGAGCTGAAGCTGGGAAAACTCGGCGTTGGGAACCGAAAGCACCGTCCGGTCTATGGTTCGAAGCTTGGTGGACCTGATCCCTATCTCTATAACCGTTCCGGTATTGCTGCCGAACTGGCAGAAATCCCCCACCTGTACAGGTTTGTCCGCGAAAAGGGTTATCCCTCCTATGACGTTCTCCACCGTGGGTTTAGCCGCAAGGGATATGGCCAACCCTACGACCCCCAGCCCCGTTATCACCGATGCCAGGGGAATCCCCAGCTGAGATGCGCCGTACACCAAAAACGCCAGGGACAGCATTATGCCCAGCAGCTGTGAGGAGGTCCTCAGCATACTGGCGTCTATGCTGTTAGGGGTCACCCTGGGGGAGAGGATAATCATCTCCGCCATGAGATAGCTTATCTGGAAGACTATCCAGGACCCTAACACCCAGATGAAGGCGGTGAGAAACCCTGTGGACAACAACATAGCCTCGCCGGTCAGGTTTACCACTTCATCCAGCAGGTAGCGGCTGGTGAGGGCTATAGCCACGGACACAGCCGTAAAGGATAGCCTTAAAAAACCATGCCTTATCCCTGACTCTCTGTTCGTCTTTTTGTCCTTGAAAAAGCCCATAGCCAGGGCTATCAGATAGGTCGTTAAGAGGACAATTGCGATCAGGGAGAACCACTGCCACAGGGTATTACCCCCTAAGGTTACCATCGACCACTTCGGTAGAAACAGGGACCATCTCGGCGGGAAAAGATGTCCAGGGGTATCGTTATACCAGTCAAAAAAGCCTTGAGTCGTGGTGAATTCGTTTTTATAGGGCATGCTCTTAACTAAAGAGTAGAAAAAAGGTATTTTATCTACCGTAGCCGAGGAGAACAGGAAATATCCCTCCTGTTCCCCCGAGCTAACCCTTTCAAGCCTTATCTCAGTTCCAGGGATTCTCCATCTGGGTATTTGCTTTGACGACATCTCCTGTGCTCCAGGAATATCCTGAGGTTCAGGTACAGGCACCCTGTCCAATATCTCCTTCAGCATAAGGGCCCTCTCTCGTCCTATTTCGTCCCTGTAGACCTCGGGTATCTCGCTCAGATCCAGGCATTGAACTGCCCTGTTGAGGTATATATTGGCTTTTCTGGCTTTCGATAGGGCCTGAGGAGGATGAAATAAAAAAGAACCTGATTGGGCCGTGATGTCGTTTGCCTCCATGATATAGCGATAGCTCAGATTGACGTTTTCCAAAAAAGATTCCATCGTCTCTCTGGGGTTATGCTTATCCGAAGGATCCAATGTGTCAGCAAACTGTGTCCCCCACGCTGTGTGCATTATAAGAAGGCTGATAGTCGCGGCTAAAATGATTTTTCTAAAAAAGTTCATGCTCATCTCCTAAAAATAAGTATTTAAAGCCTTATGTCCTGAAGGTTCTTCTGTGCTCTCACTATGGAGGAAATTATAGAGGCCATGGCCTCAAACCGGTC
>CAYNAN010000062.1:0-11116 GCA_964395085.1 uncultured Synergistaceae bacterium | reverse complement strand
CTGGACCGACGTGACACGACGGACCAAGGCCTCGTCGAGCTGGTCCATGAAGGAGTTCATCAGAACGCTCCCAAAATAGGCCGACGAAAGTCGGCCTATCAGTTCCCTCTCTCTGTTGTCCAAGAAAACCCCTCCTGACTAGAAAAGCTGGTCCATTATGTCGACGCCGCAGCGGAGGTTGCCGAACCAGTCGAGGAACCTGCCGACGTTTTCGCCCTTCATGACCGCTCCGTGCTGAGGGGCTATGGCGTCCACCTTCAGCTTTGACACCTGGTCCACCCATTTACGGCACGCCGAATTGGAGGCCATATACCTTTTGTGGAAGCCCTCCATATATCTCACGTGATCGTTAAAATTCTCCACCGAGGGGTAACGTTTGCCCTCGGGGAACACCGCCGCCCCGATATCACCGGTGAATATTATCCGTGAGACCGGGTCGTAGAGTGAAAACTGGCCTGTGGAGTGGAGAAAGTGGGCCGGGACGCACTTCAGCTTCAGGCCGTCTTTAAGGGTGATATCCCCGCCCTTGTCGGGAATGGCGGTTATCCTCTTAGAATCGTATATGCCAAAATGGGGCAAAAATCTGGTCCAAAGCTCCGATATATGGGCCATGGTCCTCTCCGCTATGGACAGCCACAGGGTTATGCCAGAGGAGACGTCTGGGTCCTGGTGGGAGTAGAATATATGGCTTATGGACTGTATGTCAACTATCTCCGCCACGTTGGCCAGTACCCTGGGAAAAACGTGGGCTCCGCCGGGATCCAGAAGCACCACCTCGTTACCGTGGGATATCATGTATTGGTTGGTCTGGACTATGCTCTTTTCCTCTTTTTCCTCCCACCCAAGGTGTATAAACCTGTGATTGCCTTCCTCGAACAGAACAGATGTGTTGAAAGTGCTCATCGGACACCCCTCCTAGTCTACTTCTATCCCACTATCTTACATCACTTGGGAAAAAGAAAAAAGCGTAAATCCCATGAAACAACCAGGAATTTGAGTTGCAAAAGGACCGGAGCCGGCTTCGGCCGGTTCCGGTCCTGATGGCTCACTGCATCGGTAGGGATATCCTGAATGTAGCTCCACCTTGGCAGTTGACCAACTCGATCTTTCCGCAGTGAGAGTCTATGATCCTTTTGGCGATAGCCAGTCCCAGGCCGTAGCCTCCCTGACCCCAGCCCCTTCTGCTTCTCGAACTGTCCCCTCTGTTAAATCTCTCAAAGATGGAGGCTCCGAGGGTCTCGTTTATACCGACCCCGTTGTCCTCGACGGTCAGGACCCAGTAGGGATTCTCCGCGACCATGGATATGGAGATCGACCCCCCTTGCTCGCCATCAAACCTCTGCCTGACGTACTTCACCGCGTTTCCTACCACGTTGCCTATGGCCCTTGCTAGGTCGTCCCTTCTTCCTATGCAGGGGGCTTTCTCCGGCAGGGATAAAGACAGCCTTATCTTAGACGCCATGGGATGGGCTCTGTGGTCCGCGACGACCTGTTCTATTAACTCGGACAGGTCCATTTTCTCCCGCTCCTCCGACGGAGGCTCAGCCTCCAGGCGAGACAGAAGCAACATATCGTCAACTAACTCGGTCAGCCTCTTCTGCTGTTCAAGGATTGAGCGCAGGTACTTGTCCCTTACCTTTGGGTCCTCCTCCTCCATCAGAAACTCGGCCGTGACCCCTATGGACGTCAGAGGGGTCTGAAACTCGTGGCTTGCGTCGGCTATGAAGTTTCGCCTCGCCATGTCAAGGCTGTGTTCCTCGGTCTGATCCTGGAGGACAAGCAGTATTCCCGACTCTATCGGCTTGGCCGTGGCCCCTATGAAGATTCCCATCTCCGGTATGTCCATCGATATGGACTGACAGGACCCCTCCGCGGCCTCCTCTATGAGAGGATGAAGTCTGCCCGGAAGCAGGACCCCGGACTGGAGCCCCAGTAGGTCCTTGGCGTAGCGGTTTGCCATCCTGACCGATTTTTTGCCGTCCAGGAGTATCAATCCAGCAGGCATTGAGGATATTATCGTCTCCAGGTCGCCCCTCTCTCGCCTGAGTTCGTCCATGGAACGGTGTACCTGTCTCGACATGTCGTCCAGGGCGCTCGAGAGCCTCTGGAGCTCTTGGTCCTTCATTATCGGGAACGGGACGTTATGGCCCGAGGCTATCTCTCCCGCCACCGCCACTATCCTGTCCAGGGGGCGGAACAGCCTGCGAATGAGTATCTGGGTCAGAAAAAGGGTAGCCAGTGCGGTGATCAACAGTAGCGACATAAGCCCAATCAGGCTTTCCTTTATGGCCCGGTCCAGGGCGGATAGCCTGTAGGACAGTCGCACAACCTGTCGATCGTTCCCGACCGACAGTACCTGTGCGGCGTAGACCATGGTGGTCCCAAGGCTTCGACTGTAACGTATCTCCGAGCCCCTCCCGCTAGAGAAGGCTGCCGCCACCTCCGGCCTGTCCCTGTGGTTGTCCATGGACTTGGGGGATCCCTCGGTGTCAGCTATTACAGATCCCGAACCGTCGATCAGGGTTATTCGGCACTCCAGATCCTCCGCCAGGTCCGATAAAAGCTCGTCCGTAAGGCGGTTGGAGACCATTTCCTCCTCTAATATCCTAACGACCAGAGAAGCCTGCCTAGCGGTCTCCTTCTCCGCCTCGGCGGTGATGTGTTTTTTCATCATGTGGCTTATCGGAAACCAACAACCTAAAAAGGCCACCACCACCACTGAGGTTACGGCGACCAGGATCTTTCCCTTAAGGGTTTTCATGGTGTTCCTCCACCGTGAGCCTATAGCCTCGGCCTCTTAGCGCCGTTATGGCCGGAGCTACGTCGTCCCCTGCCTGGGTCAGCTTCTTTCTCAGTCTCGATATGTGGACGTCGACGGTCCTTGTGTCTCCGCCGTAGACCCCCCATATCAGAGACAGCAGCCTCTCCCTGGGGACCACCTGGCCAGGTCTCTCCGCCAGTATACGAAGTAGCTTGTACTCGGTCAGGCTGAGGTTCAGCTCCTCGCCTCTTAGCTTTGCGACCTGACCCTCCAGGTCTATCTCCAGATCCCCCACCGATACTGTTGGCTCGCTCTGGACCATCTGGGTCCGCCTGATGACGGATTTCACCCTTGCCACCAGCTCCACCAGGGAGAAAGGCTTTTTTATGTAGTCGTCGGCCCCGATTCCAAGGCCCTGGACCAGATCTCTTTCGTCCCTTCTGGCGGTCATCATTATTATGGGCAGGGACTTTGTCTCCGATGCCGACCTGATCCTGCGGCAGACCTCCCATCCGTCCATACCGGGCAGCATAAGGTCCAGCAGCACTAGGTCGGGAAGCACCGGGTAGAGCATCTCTAGGGCGTCGTCGCCGTTGTCGGCGGTTGATACCTCAAAGCCGTGCCGCCTGAGGGCCTGGGACACCACGTCCACTATGGAACTCTCGTCCTCCACCAACAGGATCCTCTTCCCCTGCATGGTTAGAGGGCCCCCTCCTGTTTTGGCCTTCTGAAGCCGCTGGCCCTCACAGTCTCTCCTGTGCAGATGTAGATCACCCTCTCCGCCATGTTTGTGATTCGGTCGCCGGAACGCTCCAACGTCCTGGCCACGGTCAGAAGCTGGGTTGCCTGCTCTATCCTCTCGGGCTTTGCCATCATGAGGAAAAGTAGTTCCCTCAGTATCTGGGTCTCGATGTCGTCCATCTGGTCGTCCATGGGGAATACGGTCATGGCCGTCTCAACATCGCACCGATCGAAGGCCTCCATGCAACGGTCCAACATCTGAGAGAACAGTTGAGCCATTCTAGGGATGTCCACCAAGGGCTTTATCGGTAGCTGATCGGACATCTCCATCGCCACCTTGGCTATGTTGTCTCCGTAGTCGCCTATCCTCTCCATGTCGACCGCCATGTGCATGATGGACAGCACGGTCCTGAGATCCTCGCCCAGGGGCTGGAAACGAGCGAGGAACTGAAGGCACTTTTGGTCTATTGATCTCGCCAGATCGTCCATCTCGTCGTCCTTCTTTATTACCTCCATGGCCACGGCTTTATCTCGTTCCTTGAGCGCCCATACGGATCGGTTTATGGACTCCCTGGCCAGTGCCGCCAGGTAAAGGGCCTCCCTCTTGAGAGATCCCAGTTCCTCCTCTATGTGATTTCTCGAATCTATGGTCATCATCACCGCAAAAGCCTCCCCTCAGGGCTAACCGAATCGCCCTGTAATGTAATCGCCGGTCTTTTTGTCCTCCGGTGAGGTGAAAATCCTGTCTGTAGGGCCGAACTCTATGAGGTCTCCCATCAGGAAGAACGCCGTGTCGTCGGAGATCCTGGCGGCCTGCTGCATGTTGTGGGTTACTATGACCACAGTGTACTTCTCCTTCAGTTGGCGGCATAGCTCCTCTATTTTAGCCGTGGCCATTGGGTCCAGAGCTGAGGTAGGTTCGTCCATGAGGACTACCTCTGGCTCGGTGGCTATGGTCCTGGCTATACATAGCCTCTGCTGTTGACCACCGGATAGCCCACTGGCCGGTGAGTGGAGCTTCTCCTTAACCTCGTCCCACAGAGCTGATCCCCTTAAGCTCGATTCTACCACTCCGTCCAGCACGGTTCTGTCCTTTATTCCGTGTATCCTCGGGCCGAAGGCGACGTTATCGTATATGGACATGGGGAAGGGGTTCGGTTTTTGAAACACCATGCCCACCTTTTTCCTCAACTCTATCACGTCGACGCCAGGGGCGTATATGTCCCTTCCGTCTATCATAACCGACCCTGACACCGATGCGGAGGGGATGAAATCGTTCATCCTGTTGAGACACCGGAGAAAGGTGCTTTTCCCGCAGCCGGAGGGGCCTATAAAGGCCGTTACCGAGTGGGATTTGATCCTCATGGATATGTTTTTGAGGGTATGGGTCGTTCCGTAGTTCAGGTTGAGGTCCGTTACCTCGATAGCGGTGATGTCCTTAGCCATCTAAAAAACCTCCGAATCACTTTCTCTTCCGGCGTAGCCGGGCTCTGGCTATTATCCCCACCGAGCTGACCCCCATTACCACCATCAGGAGGACCAGCACCGTCCCGTACTGTATCGGCCTGGTCTGCTCTATGTGAGTTCCGGCTGTGGCCAGTACCATTATGTGATATGGCAGGGCCATTACCTCCTGAAACAGGCTCTTTGCCACGTTCGGGGCGAAAAACGCCGCGCCGGTGAATATTATCGGGGCGGTCTCCCCCGCGACCCTGCCGACGCTCAGTATAGCCCCTGTCAGGATCGTTGGCATTGCGGCCGGGAGCACCACCTTTCTCACGGTCTGCCATTTTCCGGCCCCCAGGGCGTAGGAGGCGAGCCGAAAGTCCTGAGGAACGGCCAGAAGCGCCGTCTCCGACGCGGTGATGATGAGAGGAAGTGCGAGGCATCCCAGAGTCAAGCCCGCTGACAGGAGACAGGACCCGAACCGGAGGAATATGACGAAGAGGGAGAGCCCAAAGAGACCGTAGACCACCGACGGAACTCCCGCCAGACATCTCACGCATAGCCTGAGCATGGTGGTGAATATCCCTGCCGAGGCGTACTCGGCGAAAAAGATGCCGGTGGCTATCCCTACCGGGACCGCAAAGGTCATGGACACCAGCACCAGCTGAAACGTCCCTATTATGGGGGTGCTTATTCCCCCTTTCGTCATGCTGTCCCTGGGAGGTTGGGTGAAGAACTCCCAGCTGATGGCCTCAGCTCCGTTCGCTAGGATATAGGCCATCACCGAGAGAAGGACGATAATCAAGGTGGCTGCCGAGGCCCAAAGGATCGCAGAGGCCAATCTATCGATGCATTTACGGCTCAAGCCATCCACCTCTCCTTCCCTTTTTTCTCTATCCACATGGAAATCAAGTTTATCCCCAGCGTCATCGTCAGGAGAATCAACCCGGCGAAGAACAGGGCATGATAGTGAGTGGATCCTACAGGGGTCTCCCCCATCTCGGCGGCTATGGCCGAGGTCAGAGGTCTAACCGGGTCGAATATGGACACAGGGACCAGCGCCGCCCCTCCGGCCGCCATGAGCACCACCATGGTCTCCCCCAGAGCCCTCATTATTCCAAGGAGGGATGCGCTTAGAAGTCCCGGCAGAGCGGCGGGAAAGACCACCTTTCTGATTGTCTCCCATCTGGTGGCGCCGAGGGCGAAGGACGCGTCCCGAAGCTCCCTGGGCACGGCCTGAAAGCTCTCCTCCGCGAGGGAAGCCACTATTGGGACGATCATGGCCCCCATGAGGACCGATGCGTTCAGCAGGTTTAGCCCCGACAGCAGCTCAAAACGTTCCTGAAGCCAGGGGGCCAGCACCACCATCCCTAAAAATCCCAGCACTATGGAGGGCAAAAATCCAAGCAGCTCCAGGGCCGGTTTCAAGACCTCCTGAACCCATGCAGGAGCTACCTCCGACAGAAAGACCGCTATGGCTATGCTCAGGGGAATCGCTATAAGGGCCGAAAGGGCCGTCACGGAGAGAGAGCCCACTATCAACGGGGCCATGCCCAGAGCTGGGGGTTCCTCCGTTGGATACCAGTCAAAGCCCAGTATCAGCTCCCTGATTGAGACCTCCCTAAGTGCCGGAAGCCCTTCCTGAAGCAGAAAGTAAAGCAGAAAGACCATTATCACCAAGCTCACGCTGGCGATAGCGGTTATCACCGCTCCCGGGGTCTTCTCGTTCATCTTTCATCCTCTCTTTCGGTATAAAATTGGGCCTGTCACCTGAGGCGACAGGCCCGGAGGGAAGGGATTGCCCTACCTTAGGGGAATGTATCCGGTCTTTCCTACGATCTCCTGACCGGCGTCGCTGAGGACGAAGTTGATGAACTTCAGGGCGTTGCCCTCTGGCCAACCCTGGGTGAACATGTAAAGGTAGCGGGATACGGGGAACTCGCCGTCCAGCACCGTTTTCACGTTGCCCTCGATGCCCTGGACAGAGAGGGTCTTTATGGTGTCGTTGACGTATCCGACCCCTATGTATCCTATTGCTAGCTTGTTCTTCGCCACGGTCTGAACCATGGCTCCGTTGGAGGCCACGACCAGGGCTCTAGGCGTAACCCTCTCCTTCTTCATGACCTTCTCGTCCCATACCTCATAGGTGCCGGAGCTGGTGTCCCTTCCGACGACGGCTATCTTGGCGTCATCCCCTCCGAGCTCCTTCCAGTTGGTTATCTCTCCCTTGTAGATTTTACAAAGCTGCTCTATGGACAGGTCTTTGACCGGGTTGGAGGGGTGGACCACAGGGAGAAGTGCGTCCATGGCGATAGCAAAGGGGACAGGGTAAGATCCCTTCTCCACCGCGGCCTTTACCTCGCTGGTCTTGATAAACCGAGAGGCGTTAGCGATGTCGGTGGTCCCGTCGATTATGGCCTTTATACCGTTTCCGCTTCCGCCACCGGACACGGTGATGGAAACTTCGGGGTTGCTCTCCATAAACTTCTCAGCCGCGGACTGGGCGATGGGCAGAACCGTGGTGGACCCGTTGACCACAAGGTTGTTCGCGAAGGCCGAACCTACCAGTGACAAACTTGCCGCAAAAGCCAAAGCTATAGCCGATTTCTTCATTTTCATCCTCCTATGGGATATAAAAGTAGATTGCTCTGTGCGTTACGATGAGAGTATATCCCGGCTATGTAACGACCCTATTGAGACAGTGTAACGGTATGGTAAAAGAACCTTTTCGTATTCTGGGTACATGGGCTCTTTCAGAAGGGGTATTTTGCATCTATACTGTTCTCTAGAGAAGCTAGTGCTGGAGGAGGGGTTTTTTTGTCACAGAACGTCCATTCCGATCTGCTGTTACAGTCCCCTGTCCCAATAGTAGTCGTGGGAGGAACCCTCGAGGTGGAGCTGGCCAACGACGCATTTCTGGACCTATCGGGCTTTGCCCGTTCCGAGGTGGTCGGGACCAGACCTCCCTTCCCATGGTGGAACAGCGGGGGCTCGGAGGTCTCCTCTGCCACAGAAAGCGACATAGAGGCCATCTATCGCAAGGGGATAAAAAAGCTCAAAAGGAACTACGTCAGAAAGGACGGAGTTCCTTTCGGGGTAGATCTGACAGTCTCTCCAGTTCTTGGGGATGGAGGAGTGAAGTGCTATCTTCTTACCATGGTCAACGCCAACGTCGGAGATGACGAGGCGGTCGTCGCCCGTACCGAGGCTCTGGAGCAGGCCTACGCAGCCCTCCAGCAGGAGCTCGCCGAGAGGATAGAGTGGGAACAGAAGCTCGAGCAGGAGGTCGCAAACAGGACGGAAGAGCTTGAGATGAGCAAAAGGTTCTGGGAGCAGCTTTTCCAGGAATCGCCCGAGGGGATAGCCTTTTTGGACGGGGAGGACAGAATCATACAGGTCAACAACTCGTTTTGTTCCATGTTCGGCTATGATTCCCAGTCGGTTAAGGGGTTATCCATAAACAGCCTGGTCGGAAGGGCACCGGGGGTTCAGATGGACTCGGAGAGGATGACAAAAAAACTCTTCAGTGGGGAATCCTTCGTCTACGATACCTACAGGACCAGGAAGGACGGATCGCTCATGCCGGTATCGATCCACGCATCCCCGTTCAGGTTTGGAGGAGAGACATTCGCCTACTGCGGTTACAGGGATATCTCGGACAGGAAGAAGGCTGAGGATAAACTGCGGTATCACTCCAGCCTTCAGAACCTCCTCGCCAGGGTATCATATAGGTTCGTGTTCCCTTCGGAGGAGATGGACTCACTGATAATCCAGTCCCTGGAGGACTTCGGCCGGTTCTTCCAGGCTGACCTCTGTCGTCTTCTACAGTTCGGTGAGGACGGAGAGGTCGCTAGATCTCTTGGGTGGAACGGCAAAAACCCAAACCAGGAGATCAAGGACGCTAAGGAAACGTTCTCTATCGACGATATCCCGTGGCTGTGGGGAAGGCTGCAGAAGGACGACGTGGTTATGGTCGATGGATTGAGCGCTCTTCCATCGCACGCACATTTTGAGAGAAAGATACTCTCCAGGGCTGGATCAGAGACGTTCCTTTTTTACCCTCTTTTCCTCAGAGGCAAGCTCTCAGGGATAATCGGCTTAGGGCGTCCGGCCAAAGCGAGGGACCTTTCCGAGGGGACCTCCGACTTCTACGTATTCTCAAGCATAATATCCGGTGCCCTCGAGAGACACGAGGGGGAGAAGACTCTTCAATCGAACTATCTGACTATCCAGGATACCTTTGAGAGCAGCATCAAAACCATGGGAGAGATGTTGGCAGCGAGGGATCCCTACACGGCGAGACACCAAAAGAACGTATCCCGGCTGGCGGATCTCGTAGCCGCCAGGCTGGGAATGGACGACGATCTCCGAAAGGGACTGAAGATTTCGGCGTTGGTCCACGATATAGGTAAGATAAGGGTTCCCACGGAGATACTGAACAAACCGGGCCTCCTCTCCTCCCTGGAGTTCGATATGATAAAAGAGCATCCCCAGATAGGGGCGGAGATACTGTCCAACATCCACTTCCCCTGGCCTGTGGCGAAGATAGTGGCTCAGCATCACGAGAGGATAGACGGTTCCGGCTACCCTGAAAAACTTTCCGGCGCCGACATTTTGCCTCAGGCGAAGGTCCTTGCCGTGGCCGACGTGGTTGAGGCCATGACGTCCCACAGGCCCTATCGGCCGGGGCTTGGCCTGGACGCGGCTCTGGAGGAGATAAGGAGAGGCAGAGGGAGCCTCTACGATCTCGCCTCGGTGGACGCCTGTTTGGCCCTGCTCAAGGACAGGGAAAACCTGGAGTTTCTGAGTGAATAGCCCCTTGTTCTTCCTCTGCAAGAAAAAGCGACAGCCTGCCCTGGTTAGGGGGCAGGCTGTCGCTTTTGTGAATCCTATCGCTCGCGCCGCTCTCTAGCGCTTCGAGCCCGCGTACTCGACATGGTTCAGTCGAAACAGTCTCTCCGACTACGGCGATCCACAGGTCATGAGAGCCGAGCATTCCCTCTAGGAGAGCAGCCTCTTAGCCACTGTTATCAGGCCGCCTACGGCCACTATCGCCGCTCCTGCGGTCAGGTCAAAGGCCACGGAGATCCAGAGGCCGGACAGGCAGAAAAACAGCGATGCCAGCACCGACAGAGCCATCATCGAGGCCAGAGACCGACAGCCTCTCTCAACCAGCGCCGATGGCATGGTGAACAGGGCTATGACCATAATCAGCCCCACGACCCTTATGACCGCTACCACAGCCAGTGACGTGAGAAGGGATATAGCTAGATCTATAATACCCACAGGAACTCCCTTGGTCCTGGCGAAGGTGTGGTCGAACAAAAAGGCCTCAACCGGTCGAAAGCCCAAAGTCACCAGGCCCAGCGATCCCAGAGCCAGCGCCACCATTATGGCGATATCCCCGGAGGACACCGTTAAAATGCTGCCGAAGAGATAGCTGGTGAGCTCCGTCCCGTATCCCGGAGTCAGATCGGTAAAGATGACCCCTGTCGCCATACCAACCGCCCAGATCATGCCCATGACCGTGTCAGACCTGTTAGGGGCCTTCCTCTCCATCCAGGTTGCCATAGCCGCCAGAAGCACCGCCGCGCCGTATACCCCCGCCCTGGGAGGCCACCCCATAAACCAGGCCAGACCCAGTCCACCGTAGGCCCCGTGTGCTATCCCTCCGGTGGTCATGATCGACCTCTTTATGACCGATATAGGCCCCAGTACGCCGCAGATAACGCTCACCAGGACCGCCGCCACCAGGGCCCTCTGCATAAAATCATATTGCAAAAGCTCTATCATGAATGATCCCCCAATACCCTGTGAGGCAGTCCGTGGCCTATTACCTCCACTGGACAGGAGCAGCTCGCCCTGCGGAAAAGCTCCTCGGTCAGCTCCCCCTTGTCGTGGTAATAGATACCCCTGTCCACGCAGGCCACCGCCGTGGCGCAGGCTGGTATTATGGAATAATCGTGGCTGACCACTACCACCGTCTTGCTGGCGACCGCCTCCTTCAGACACCGAAACACCGACTGCCTTGACTCGGGGTCCACGCTGGCGAAGGGCTCGTCCAAAAGGAGAAGGTCGGGATCCCCCGCCAGCGCCCTGGCTATGAGGGCCCTCTGCCTCTGTCCCTGAGACAGATCCCTCATGGGGTTTTTTCTGATGCCAGCCAAG
>CAYNAN010000061.1:12304-13707 GCA_964395085.1 uncultured Synergistaceae bacterium | reverse complement strand
CTCTCGGAACGATCTTTCCGAGGATCAGAGTTTTTAGAGGTTCCCTAAAATACGGTCTACCTCTTCTATAAGCTCATCCAGTCGGTGGACCCTAGCGACACCGCACTCCTTTGCCGACTTGTCACAGAGCAGACATTTTCTGGGAGGATATCCTATATCGACACGGCCCAGAGGCTCTCCATTCTCACATAGGACGTCAAGGTCGGCTAGCCTCCCTAGAGGGTGAGTTTCCTCTATATCGATGGACAAGGCCTTTAGGTCCCTGGCAGCCATATCGACCACCCAATGTCTGGAAGATCCGTCCTCGCCGTAAACCTGGGAAGTCTGCAAAACCGCATCTCCTAACGACTCTTCCACCGCTCGAAGCAGGGCGATAAAACCGTCGAGCACCCCAGGGCGGTTCTTATCGGGACCAGGTATCACCATTGAAAGGGACAGAAGGGGTCTACGGTGCTCTTTGACCAGCCCCTGTCTAAGCTCCCATCGCTCCTCTCTGGCCCTAAGTATCGACTCAAGGGAGCTGTTCATTCGATAGCCCTGATTCGGTCTATTATCCGACCGTCCCTGTACTCCACCTCAGCCACGACTCGCCCCTGTGGCCTGACCTCCTCGGGCACTCCGGTCAGAGACAGGGCCATATCCCGCAAGTGTCCGATGGAGAGGACAGGTAGACCAGCCCTCTCAAGGGCCTCCTTAAGCTCAGGCCTGGAGGGATTTACCGCCATCCCCCTCTCGGTCACCAACAGATCCACTGTGCTCCCCGGCGTACTGACAGCGATAACCCTGTCCACAACGATAGGGAGCCTGGCCCTCACCAGTGGGGCCACGACCACCGTAAGCCTGGCCCCGGCCGCGGTATCGCTGTGGCCGCCGGAACCACCGATTATCCTTCCAGAAGAATCGGTATGGACGTTTACGTTGAAGTCCAGGTCTATCTCCGCAGCACCAAGTATTACCACGTCCAGATCGTCCACCAGAGGACCTTTGTTGCCCGGACTGGCGTAGAGTGACGCCGACACCTCAACGTGTTTCCGATTGGCCCCGAGAGAACGGACTGCGTCTAAGTCGAAACACTGGACATCGTAAAGGTTGTCCACCAGTCCATCCTCAAGAAAACGGACCATCTGGGAGGTTATTCCTCCCATGGCGAAACTGCCCCTAAAGCCACGGTCCGCCATGATCTCCCTGAGATAGAGGGCCGTCGCAAGGGAGGCTCCTCCCGCTCCGGTCTGGAACGACACCCCTTCACGCCATAGCCCCGATGCGTCTATGGCCGAGGCGGCGTACCTGGCGATGGTCAGGGCAACGGGATCCCTGGGAAGCTTTGTCGTTCCCGAGACTATCCCGGACGGATCGCCTATCGACTCCACCGGAACGACCATATCCACAAGGCTTTGGTCTAT
>CAYNAN010000061.1:2570-12204 GCA_964395085.1 uncultured Synergistaceae bacterium | reverse complement strand
TCGGTTACAGTGCCGCTTTTGACGTGGTCCAGCAGTGGAGCGTGGACTGGGAATACAGAGCTGGCGGCGACCTTTAAACCTTTAACGCCGAGGGACGATGCGGCGTCAATTGCCATGTTCAGCACTTCATCGCCGTTTCTGAGGTGATGATGAAACGAGATAGTCATGCCATCTCTGAGCCCCGCCTCTTTAAGGGCCTGGGCCAGCCCTGTCACCGTTTTATCAAAACCCACTCTAATCCCCTCCTATCAGGGCAAGGATCTTTTGGGCTCTGGCTGCGACAGGAGCGTCAACCATCTTGCCTCCCACCGATACGACCCCCTTGCCCGACCTCTCTCCAGCCTCGAGAGCGTTTACCACCAGCCTCGCCCACTCTATCTCCCTGTCGGAAGGGGTGAAGGATCTATTAACCACCTCCACGTGACGAGGAGAGATAACCGCCTTTCCGTCGAACCCCAACGACCTGGCGAGCTCCGAATCCGCCTTAAGCCCTTCCATATCGTCGACGTCAGTGAAAGGGGTATCGATACAGTCGACCCCGCAGGACTTTGCGGCCATCACCAGCCGCCCTCTGGCGTAGGATATCTCTGAGCCTGCCTTGGTGCGCTGGACCCCTAAAGAGGCGGTCAGATCCTCCGCTCCAAGTAGCACACCGCCGACCCTGGGGCCTCCTGCTATGGCCTTAGCGTTTTCGACTCCCTCAGGGGTCTCGATAAGGGCTATGACCGACAGAGGGCTCTTAGCATCGGCCTCCTCCAAAGAGAGAGCCTGATCAAGTGAGATCAGGTCCTGAGCCGACTGGACCTTGGGCAACATTATCGTATCCGCCCCAGCGACGACCGTCTCCCTCACGTCCTCCCGCCAGAAGGGAGTATCGAGGGAGTTTATCCTGACTATCCTCTCACATCTTCGATGTTCCAAGGACATAAGGCAGTTTCGGACCAGTATCCTGGCACAGTCCTTTTGGTCCTGAGATACCGCGTCCTCAAGATCGAATATAACCCCGTCGGAGCCGAACACCTGGGAGTTAACCACCATACCGGGATTGTTTCCCGGAACAAAGAGCAGAGTTCGCCGCCTCATGAGATACTCCTGCTTCCTCGGAGAACCGCGGCCTCGACCCTGGCTCTGATAGTGCAGTCAAGAGCCCCTCTATCCATTACTGTCACCGAACAGTCGAAAACTCCGGCGTCTATCACAGACATCTACTAGCCCAAAATAGGCAGAAGAAGGCTAACCATTATCATAATCAATGCGCCTCCGAGACGGGAGGAAATCTGAGCAAAAGGCATAAGCTCCATCCGCTTTGCGGCGGAAAGGACCGCCACGTCTCCGCTTCCTCCCATGTTTGACATACAGAGCCCCGCTGTCAGGGCGGACTCGACGAAGTTGAATCCCACCAACATACCGGCAAATCCCGCACCCAGAACCGCACCGAGGACTACCACCGCCACCAGGACAATATACTGCACCGAAATGGCGTTTATGACCGCCCCCAAATCGGTGTAGGCCACTCCTATGCCCACCAGGAGTGCAGCGGTGAAGTTCTTTGCTACGAACTTATACCACATATTGCAGCTCTTCTGGATCATCTCGGGAATCAGGTCGAATATCTTACAGAGCGCTACCGCTATTATCATAAGGGCATAACCGTGAACCATGGGGATGAATTTATTCAGTAGATTGCCCAAGACGAAGAACAGACAGGAAACCGTTATCCCCGTTCCCATCATCTCAAGGTTTGGGGTCATCTCGACTTCCTTCTCAACCCTGAAGTCCTTCATCAGGTGTCCGTTGCCTGTAAGGGAGGGCTTCATCTTGCCCAGCTTATCCAACAGCCCCGCCGCCACTATGGACATGACGTTCCCGAGAGCCAGCGCCGGAATGAGGATGGAGAGAATTTCTTTCGTCTCCATTTTGGTGACAGAGCTGAATATCTGGGCCATAGGCACGGCCCCCGCCCCCATACCGCCACCCATTATGGGCATAGCTATGTGCATAATCCCCTGCTGCCATCCGTATCCCATGAGACCAGCCGCCCCCGCGGCCAACCCACAGGCGACGATGACACCGGCGATCAGTGGTATCGCGTATCTCACACCGGCCTTGATGAGAAGGTCGGAGCTTATCCCGAGGATACTGCCGCAGATAAGGGCAGCTATATAAAAATTAAGAAAACCTCCGCCTTTCATGAAGTCAGACACTATTTTCGCCGTATCCTCGGGCATAATTCCAAAATAGACCAGTGCGGCGGTGCCGAAAATACACACCAGAGGAGCTCCGCCTAGATATTCGTTCACCAGGGGGGTTTTGCTGCCTATAACGTCCATGATAGCCCCAAGGGTCATCATAACGGCGAAAGCCCCTATCATCCCCTTGGGCAACTTGCCTAAGGCCACGGCGGCGATCAGCAAAGCCATAGCCACACCGAAAAGAATCGGGGACATCCCGCCTATCGTAAAAGACCTGTTTTCCGACTGCACCATAGATACCGTCTCCCTTCCCGTTTTAAATCCGAGCCAGACCGGACTTCCGGGCGGCCTCCGCTACCGCCTGGGCTACCGCTGGCACGACCCTCTCGTCGAGAGCCTCTGGAATTATATGCTGAGGTGACAGATCGCTATCGCTAACCAGACCAGCCAAAGCGTAGGCGGCGGCCAACTTCATCGACTCATCTATGTCGCTGGCCCTAACGTCCAGAGTTCCCCTGAATATCCCCGGAAAGCCAAGGCAGTTGTTGATCTGGTTGGGGAAGTCGCTCCTGCCTGTGGCGACCACAGCCGCACCTGCCTCCAGGGCCTCAGTGGGATATATCTCCGGTGTTGGGTTGGCCATGGCGAATATTATGGCGTCCTTGGCCATCTCCTTAACCATCTGAGAGGTGAAAAGCCCAGGGCCTGAAATTCCAAGAAAAACGTCCGCTCCCTTTATGACGTCGCCAAGCTCGCCGCTCTCGTTGTCTCGGTTGGTCTCCTGGGCCATCTCCTCTTTGATCCAGTTCATATTGGCCTGCCTGCCTCTGTAGATGGCCCCAGCCCTGTCACAGAGGATGACGTTTCCTGCCCCGACTGACTGGAGCAGCTTGCATATGGCGATCCCTGCGGCTCCGGCGCCGTTCATGACTATCTTGACGTCCTCTATGGACTTGCCCACTATTTTCAGGGCGTTTATAAGGCCAGCCAGGACTATGACCGCCGTTCCGTGCTGGTCGTCGTGAAACACCGGTATATCCAGCCGTTCCTTCAGCTTTCTCTCCACCTCGAAACAGCGAGGAGCTGAGATATCCTCCAGGTTTATGCCGCCAAACCCTGTGGAGATCATGGCTGTTGTCTCAACTATGGCGTCTACGTCCTTGCTACCGACGCAGATAGGAAACGCATCGACCCCTGCAAAACGCTTGAACAGAACCGCCTTGCCCTCCATCACCGGCAGTCCAGCGGCGGGACCGATATCCCCAAGGCCTAAGACCGCGCTGCCGTCGGTGACAACCGCCACCATATTGCCCTTGGTCGTGTAGGTATAGACGTCGTCGGGATTTTCGTGGATCTTACGGCAGGGTTCTGCCACGCCAGGGGTATAGACCACCGCCAGATCGTGCATATCCTCCACCGGAATTTTGCTGTCCACCGTCAATTTTCCCTTTGCCCTGGAGTGGGCCTCCAGCGATTCGCCGTAGATATCCATGTCGCTCATAGCAACCTCTCCCTTCAGAATTTACAGATACGTCTGATAAAGTTCTGCTCTCTTAATTTACAGCGACATAGCCCATCAGACAACCTATTTGGATATAAAAAATGATTTTGAACATAAAGTACAAACCACCGCCAAAGCACGTTGTTATGGTATCCCAAAAGATCGAGCTCCGCTACTTTCAGCTTGTTGGACCGATCAACCACAAAAATATCGCCCTGTCGTTGCAAACTTTTTCGGGAAGTAGTAACATGGGAACAAGCTTTGTGCGTTATAACGCACAAAAAGGCTGAGGTTAGCTCTAAAAGACCATGAGGAGGTTGCAACCATGAGCATTACCGAGAGGATAGAGAGGCTCCGCCAAAATTACATCAACTCAAAACCATCCATCTGTACCGAGCGAGCCCGAATTTTCACCGAATCCTACAAAAGGAGCGAGGGCTCTCCCACACCGATAAGGACAGCTCAGGCCTTTTACGATTTTTGCGATCAGTTCGACGTGCGTATTTTCGACGATGAGTTGATTGTGGGAACGGCCGGTATATTCAGACGTAGCGCCATCCTCACTCCTGAATTCTCGTGGAGTTGGGTAGACCAGGAGATGAACTCCTTCGACAAGCGCCCCCAGGATCCCTACGAGATGACCGATGAACAACGGAACTTCGTTCGCAGGGAGATATTTCCCTACTGGAGGGGAAAATCGTTGGAGGAACATTTTCTCGCCCTCCTGCCGGAGGAGACAAAAGCCATAGGTGTAGACACAGGGATCATCGACAGCGACTCAAAATGGCGCCAGGCCATCGGCGAGATAACACCGGACTATCAGGACGTTCTATTCTCAAAGGGATTTAATGGGATACTCTCCGAGGCCGAGGGGCACCTAGCAAAGCTGGATTTCGCCACGACAGATAATTTTGACAAGATCATTTTCTATAAGTCGGTGATCCTGACGTCAAGGGGCATTCTTCGGCTCGCGAAAAAATATGCCGAAAAAGCCCGTAGCATGGCAAATTCTGAAAGGGATGAGATAAGAAAGGCTGAGTTATCGAAAATAGCCCAAGTCTGCACGAACGTCCCGGCAAATCCACCCAAGAGCTTCCACGAGGCAGTGCAGTTCGTCTGGTTCGTCCAGCTGGGGGCCATCATATCTGAAAACCCTTTAGCCCTTAACCTAGGGCGGTTTGACCAGTATATGTTTCCTTATTTCGACCAAGATGTTAACGTAAAAAAAGTTATATCAAAAAAAGACTCAAGAGAGCTCATAGAGGCCCTTTGGCTCAAACTATCCGAGTGGGTGTGGACCATATCCGCCAACACCACCGGATATTTCGCCGGGTATAATCAGTTTCAGAACTTGACCGTAGGAGGCAAAAAGCGTGATGGGACGGATGCCACAAACGAACTATCCTACATGTGTATTGAGGCCACAGATAGCGTCAGAACACACCAGCCCGGATTGAGCGTCCGTATCCACAGCGACTGCCCCCAAGAGTTTATGGACGCGGTGACACAGTTGGTAAGCACTGGCTGTGGTTTTCCCGCCATCCACAACGATCAAGCCGGCAGTCAGATGCTACTTCGTGCAGGCTATGAGGCAGAAGACGCCAGGGATTGGAGCAACTGCGGTTGCGTAGTCCCTCATTTTCGCAAGACAGCTGAGATGACCTCGGCAGTGAACGTTAACTTCGCCGCAGCGATGGAGTTCGCCCTTAACCAGGGAAAACAACGCCTAACGGGTAAAAAATTGGGACTGGACGCCAAGCCGATGCAGGATTACCGATCCTTCGACGAACTATATAACGCAGTGATGGATCAGTTGGACAACCTGATCCATCACTCGGTGGTTTCCATCAATATCGCACAGAGGCTCCACATGGAGATGGTCCCCAGGCCTTTTCTCTCCACCTGCGTAGAGGACTGTCTCTCCCTTGGTAAGGATCTTTCCAAGGGAGGTGCAAGATACAACATCGGACCGGTCCTCACCGGGATCGGCCTCTCTGTGGTGGCCAATTCTCTGGCCGTCGTCAAGAAGTTGGTTTTTCAGGAGAAGGTGACCTCCCTTGACGAGCTGAACAAAGCGATGAACGCCGATTGGGAGGGCTATGAAAGCCTCAGATGTAGAGCCATGGCAGTCCCTAAATACGGCAACGACGACGACTACGTGGATTCTATCGCAAGAGAGCTGGCAAACCATTTTTACGAGACAACCGCTGGACACAGGGACAATTTTGGCTCAAAATATAATTCGGCCTTTATGGGCATATCCAACTACATCCCAACTGGACGAGTTGTCGGTGCCACTCCATGCGGTCGAAAGGGCAAAAAACCAATCAGCGAGGGGGTCTCCCCTTTCGTCGGAAGCGATATAACCAGTCCATTGGCCGCTATGCGGTCATCCGCCAAGATGAACCACGATTTACACACAGGAGGGACCCTGCTAAACCTTAGACTCAGCGAATCCCTGGTAAAGACCCCCAAAGGTCGGCGAGACCTAGGCAACGTCATAAGGGCATATTTCTCCCTAGGAGCTTTCCACGTCCAGTTCAACACACTCTCCACCGAGATGCTGAGAAAAGCCCAGGAAGCCCCTGAGGATTATAGAGATCTCCTAGTTCGCGTGGCAGGCTACAGCACTCAGTTCGTCAACCTATCCCCTGAGATGCAGGAGGCCATAATCGCCAGGACCTCCCACGAGACAATGTAGCATCATGACCGTCGACATAGGCAGCATCGTCCAGGTACAAAGGTATTCGATCCACGACGGCGACGGAGTGCGAACCACCATCTTCTTGGCTGGATGCCATCTTCGCTGTAGATGGTGCGCTAACCCGGAGAGCTGGACAAAGGGAAAGAAGCTGGCTTTCCACAGACATCTTTGCAAGGGGTGCGAGCGCTGTATTGAGGTCTGTCCTGAAGGACTGGACCCAAGAGCCATCAAGTACTCCAACGACCGATGTTCCCTCTGCGGGAATTGTGTCTCGGCCTGCTCTGACCATGCGCTTGAAATGGCCTGTCAGGACGTGGAAGCCTCGAAAACGGCTAAAGAAATCGAGAGGGACGCCCTGTTTTTTCGATACACCGGAGGAGGGGTGACTTTTTCAGGAGGAGAACCTTTTCTTCAAGACCGGTTTATCCGAGCAATGGCTCGAAGATTTCTCGACTCAGGGATCAGCTTGTGGGTGGAGACCTGTGGATATTTCGAATGGGATAAAGCCAAGGATGTCGTGGAGATGATGGACCACGTATTTTTAGACATAAAGTGCATGGACCCCGATCGTCATCGACAGAATACAGGTGTCTCAAACGACTTGATCCTACTAAACGCAGTTAGAATCCATTTACTGGGAATTCCCATGACCATCCGTATTCCGGCTATAACTGAGGTCAACATGGACGTGGAGAACCTGGAGGCCACGGCTAAGTTCATCGCGATGAACCTGAAAAAAGCAGATGTGGAACTCCTTCCCTATCACGAACTGGGTAAGGCCAAGTACATATCCTTCGGCATAGAGGACGCCTTCCACTCATTTACTACACCGTCGAAAGAAGAAATAGAAACCGCCTACGCCGTATTCAGATCCTTCGGCATCGCGATCGCCGAGGATAGATAACCTAGGAGGCCTGTATGGAGGACACCCAACCGAACATCGGAATAGCGATACGAGAAATTAGACAGAGCATGAAGATAAGCCTGGATATGGCGGCCAGCCTGACAGGGGTATCCAAAGCCATGTTGGGACAGATAGAGAGGGGAGAGTCGATACCAACTATATCAACTCTCTGGAAGATCTCCACAGGGTTGAAGGTCACAGTATCCAGTTTTTTGTACAAGCAATCCACCAACTGCGCCGTCATCGACATTAACGATATAACTCCCGTCCCAGAGGAGGAGGGGAAGATGTTGCTCTACAACGTATTCCCATTCAACCCTGTATCTGGATTCGATTATTTCTACATAACCATGGAACCTCAATGTAGGCACAAATCCATCCCTCATGCCAACGTGGCCAACGAGTACATTATGGTGATGCGTGGTTCCATGGAGATGGTCGTAGAGGATAAAAGCTATCTGCTACGGGAAAAAATGGCCTTCACATTTCCAGGATTTTCCGAGCATACCTACGCTAATCCCACGGAGGAGCCTCTAGTATTTCAAAACGTCATACGGTATAGATAATACCTGCTATAAAGGTCGACCTGCACATTCAGCTAATTGTGCAGGTCGACCTTTACTTTTTAATTCACGCAGTTAATATTATTTCGACTTAACTCAACGTCAGGGTCCAGTCGACAATCTTGTCCTACGTAAAGCGCAAAACGTCTAACGGAAGCTTCGATATGGTCCCTCAGATAAAGCTATAATATCCGTGTGTGAATAACGCTCAGGGAGAGGGGACAAACATGACAAATAAGTTATATCATGGGGAAAAGTTAGAAAAGCTCTCTCTGAGGGGAAAGCTCATTCTTCTAATATTGGGCCTGTTCGCCCTGAGCCTTTTGGTGACGGGCTTCGTAGTGAGAACCACGGTGGTACACCAGTTTGAGAGGCGAATGGCGGAAAACACCATGAACATAGCCATAGCGGTAGCTACCATCCCGGACATAGTCAAAAACGTGGGGAAAGCCGACGGATCGTCGACGATTCAGCCACTGGCGGACTCCATCAGGAGGGATACGGGCGCCGAGTTTATCGTGGTGGTTGATATGGATGGTATACGATATTCTCACAAAGTCCCAGAGAGGATCGGGAAAAAGGTGGTGGGGGGGGACGAAGGACCGGCCCTCCAGGGCAGAAGCTACATATCCAAGGCGGTGGGAACGCTGGGGCCGTCCCTCAGGGCCTTCGTGCCCATATATAGGGACAAAATACAGGTCGGGGCGGTGCTAGTGGGGACCTTGCTGGACAACGTCAAGAGAGAGATATGGAGCATCACCCTAAATATCCTCTTGGCACTTATGCTTGGGCTTGTGGTGGGGGTAATAGGTGCGACTACACTGGCGGACGAGGTAAAAAGCTCAATGAGAGGCCTGGAGCCGGAGGAGATAGACCGACTTCTGTGGGAGAAGGAAGCCATGTTGGAATCCATCAGGGAGGGTATCGTGGCGGTTGACGGTGGAGGTAAAGTTACCCTGGTTAATAATCAAGCGAGACGGCTTCTCGAACTGCCTGGATCTGGCGTAATAGGTAAACCGGTGGAACAGGCCATACCTAACAGCCGCCTCCTAGAGGTGCTGAGGACCGGAATATCGGAATACGACAGAGAGCAGCTCCTCGGATCGGTGAGGATAATGACCAACAGGGTTCCCATCACATTCAAGGGCAGCGTGGTCGGGGCTATCGCCAGCTTTAGGGATATGTCGGAGATAACCGCAATGGCGGAGGAGCTGACCAGCGTCAACCGCTACGTGGACGCACTCAGGGTCGGCAACCACGAGTTTATGAACAAGCTCCAGACCATCAGCGGGCTGATACAGCTTGGAGAATCGGACAAGGCCCTCTCATTCATATCCAGGACGGTGCAGTTCACCCACGCTACGATGTCGTTCATAACCAGCAGGATAAAAAATCCGTCAATCGCGGGACTACTGCTCGGCAAGATGGGACGATGCAGAGAGCTGGGAATCGATTTTAAGATCGACCCAGACAGCTACCTTGGACCTCAGGGCAGAGTAGACTCCAATTCCCTCGTCGTGATAGTGGGAAACTTGCTGGAAAACGGCATGAACGCCCTGTTGGAGGTCCCTGTTAGCAGGAGGATCATGGAACTCTCTATATTTGATGAATCGGGCAGAATAATGATTTCAGTCAAAGATCAAGGGCCCGGCGTTATGGAAGAGCTGAGAGAGAGTATATTCGAGAAGGGTTTTTCGACCAAAAAAGGCACAAACAGAGGGCTAGGTCTCCACAGCGTAAAGAGCGCAGTTGAAGCTTACGGAGGAGAGA
>CAYNAN010000061.1:0-2470 GCA_964395085.1 uncultured Synergistaceae bacterium | reverse complement strand
CCTGCCAAAGGGGTTGAGTGCTAGACAGCTGGAGAAGGTTTTAGCCTGTCTTAGGGAAGCAGGCAATGGACTAGCCGCTGACGACGTTGCCCGAATAACCGGTGTCTCCAGGGTCACCGCCAGGAGATATCTGGAATACCTTGTGTCCATAAGCCAGGCCTCGGTTGATCAGGAACACAGGTCCGTCGGTAGACCGATAAACCTCTACAGGATAATCTGATCGTTTTCGGCTATACTGTCGAGAAAAGCTATCCTAACGACAAAGGGGATCAAATATATTGAGACGTATTGCACTTTGCTTGGCTATTTTATCCATCATGGCTTCATATCCAGCCATGGCATACGGAGAGGGAAAGAACTACGACGTCATAGTCGTCGGAGCTGGATCCGGTGGGACAGCGGCGGCGATACAGGCAGCTAGGTGCGGCGCATCGGTTGCTCTGGTGGAGGAAACAGGATGGGTCGGCGGTCAGATAACCGCGGCGGCGGTCTCCACCATGGACGACGTGACCCACAACCGCTCCGGCCTATACCTCGAGTTCATCCAGAGGATCAGGGAAAGCTACGCCACGACGAACACCCCGACCAACGTATGTTACTGGGGAAGCGACACCATAGCGGCGGAGCCTATCGTGGCCGAGACCGTTCTTTTGGATATGCTCTCCAACGCAGGGCCAGGCAGGGTGGACCTATACCTCCACAGCGAGGTAACGGAGGCCATTGTAGAGGGCAACCGGGTCGCTGGAATCTCGTTTAAGGTGAAAGACGGCTTGGTGACGATCAAAGGACAGATAACCGTGGACGCCACAGAGTGCGGCGACCTCCTGCCCCTGACCCCAGCAAGATACAGAGTGGGCAACTCGGTCTCGCCGAACATCAACTTGGACGGGGAGATACAGGACATAACCTGGGTAGCGGTCGTCAAAAAACAGGACGGAGTGCCACAGGAGCTTATCGCCCAGGAGCCGGAGGGATACGGGAGAGACGTGGGAAGGTTCAGGAAGGTCGTGAGGCTGGACGGATCCACCTGGCCCGGAAGCTATCCCTTCGACATACCCAGCTTCAACGCCTACAGGGCCCTGCCTGACCGAGGCAACCCCAACCCTATCGACGGAGGAGAGCCCAGCACCTGGGGATGGATAACCAAGACCGCCCTCAACTGGGGCAACGATGTCCCTGGCAACGGAGGGGACCTTACAGGCCTCACGGCGAGATACCTGGAGGACAAAGACTACCGCAGGATGATAAACGGAGAGGCGGTCAACAGGACCCTCAGGCTTATAAGATACCTACAGAGCGAGCTTGGCATGGACTGGACCGTGGACGTATCTCAGGGATACGACGGAAGGGGAGACTCGGTAAGAGAGAGGGCCATTGTGCTTGACCACAGCAACGACGGTCTGCTTGCCCACTTCCCGCCTATCCCCTACGTCAGGGAGAGCAGGAGGATCGTTGGGATGGAGACCTTAACGGCCAAGAGCTCTGCCAGATCCCACAAGTTGGGTCGGGCCCTGGTGAACAGGACCAACTCCATAGCCCTGGGAGAATACCCGATGGACATCCACGGATCGAGGCTGTTCGGCAGCCTGGAATCGGACCTCAACGAATCCATGGCGGACTATCCCTCCCAGTGGAGATCCGACGAGGGAGTGTTTCAGGTCCCCTACGGGACTCTGATACCGGAGAAGGTGGACGGCCTGCTGGCGGCGGAGAAGAACATATCCGTATCCAGGCTCGCCAACGGGGCCACCAGACTACAGCCCATAACCCTCCTGACGGGACAGGCGGTTGGAGCTGCCGCAGCCCTTTCGGTGAGATATGGGCTTCAGCCCAGGGAACTGCCGGTGATACTGGTCCAGGACACACTTTTGGGCGGGAAGAGCCGGCTATCTCTCTTCTCATTCCACGACGTAGCCCTGGACCACCGCCACTGGAGAGGGGTCCAGGCCGCGACCCTCTACGGATTTTTGGAGCCCATGTCTCAACGGATGTTCGGAGCCATCCTGCCGATGGAGGAGTTCCAGGTGATGGAGATGCTGTCCAAAGCCTTCGATAAATACTACTCCAGCGAGGAGACGACCTTCGTCTCCAGAGCGGAGCTTGCGAGGCTTATCAAGGTAAACTTCCCCAACTGGGATGAGACCAGAATACGGTGGGATGGCCCAATGGATGGAACCGTCTACAGGGGAGAAGCGGTAACAGCGGTGTGGGACTCTATAGTTCAGTCCATTACCCCCTCGCCCTTCAGATAGGAATCCATAGCATTGACCACCTTCTTCGAGAACCTGACCGCCTCTACGACGGTCTTCGCCCCGGTGACCACGTCACCGGAGGCGAAGACCCCCGGGCGGGAGGTCCTGCCACACTCGTCGGCGACCAAGAATCCCTGCCTCTCCTCTATGCCGTCCTTCTCCGAGCCTATGAGGGATCGAGGCCCTTGGCTCACAGCCACTATGATCGAATCGCAATC
>CAYNAN010000060.1:4921-13713 GCA_964395085.1 uncultured Synergistaceae bacterium | reverse complement strand
CAGGGGTTCCCTTATTCCCTCTCCCTCGACGACGAAAAGGGGCATCATCAGGTTTTGAACCGTGAGGACCGTCTCCCTTACCGAGTCCGCCAGCACCGGGTTCCCCCTCAGCCTTCTGAGCCGACTGGCCGGGAAGCCACATCTCATATCACTCAACGTCGAGCCCTCCTTTTGCAATCTGTCCGAATACCTCTCTGGCCGCCTCCACGGTGGACTCTATGTCCCTCTCGCTGTGAGAGGATGACACCATCACCGTCTCGTAGGCCGACGGAGCGAAGGCGTGCCCTCGGTCCATCATGGCCTGGAAGAACCGTCCGTAGAGGTCCGCCCTGGAGGCCTTTACCTCCTCCAGGTTCGTCGGGTGGGAAGGGGAGAAGAACATTCCCACCAGCCCTCCCATGACCACGGTTGCCAGGGGAACGCCAGCCTCGTCGGCGGCCCTCTGTAACCCCCTCTGGAGGGCCAGGCCGTTGGACTCCAGCGAGTCGTAGGTGCTCTCTTTTGACAGTTCCTCTAAGGTGGCAAGCCCCGCCGCCATGGCCAGAGGGTTGCCCGATAAGGTTCCAGCCTGGTAGACGTCGCCGACGGGGGATAGGCGGTCCATTATCCTTCCCGGTCCACCGAAGGCTCCTACCGGAAGCCCTCCACCTATTACCTTGCCGAGACAGGTCAGGTCGGGGGTGACCTGGGCCATCTGCTGGGCCCCGCCTTTTCTGTTTCTGAAGCCCGTTATGACCTCGTCGAAGATCAACAGCGCTCCGTGGCTCTCGGTTATGTCCCTGAGTCCCTGGAGGAAGCCCGGCGCAGGAGGGACCAGGCCCATGTTGCCCGCCCATGGCTCCACTATCACCGCCGCTATGGAGTCTCCCTGGGAGCTAAAAAGCTCCTTCGCCCTCTCAAGGTCGTTGAAGGGCAACACCAAAGTGTCCTTTGCTGTTCCCTCGGTTATTCCCGGGCTGTTTGGGACCCCGAATGTGAGGGCTCCGCTCCCCGCCGCCACCAGGAGGGAGTCGCTATGGCCGTGGTAGCACCCGTCGAACTTGACGATTTTGTCCCTGCCGGTGAAGCCCCTGGCCAGCCTCAAAGCCGACATGGTTGCCTCGGTCCCGGAGCTGACGAACCTGACCTTCTCCATGGAGGGAAACACCGACTTTACCGCCATGGCCAGCATAACCTCCTGGACACAGGGAGCGCCGAAGGAGGTGGACATCTCCGCCGCCCTCTGGACCGCCTCCACCACCGATGGATGGGAGTGGCCCAGTATGAGAGGGCCCCAGCTACAGACGTAGTCCAGATACTCCCTTCCCTCCACGTCGTAGACCCTGGGGCCCTTTCCTCTGATGTAGAACCTCGGTGTCCCTCCTACCGCCTTCCAGGCCCTGACAGGGCTGTTTACCCCTCCCACCAGATGGGAACAGGCGGTCTCGAACATGCTCTTGTTGTCCATGATAGCCATCCTCTCTGTGCTTATCTTTTTAATTTTATTAAGGACGAAACCAGCCCCTGATAGGACGGCTCCTCCATGGTCACGGGTTCCCTTTTGAGGATATCCCTAACCGCCTCGGCACAGTGGATTCCCCAGGCTACAGGGACGGTCCCCTCTGGCAGAGGGCCAAACAGGTCGAAATAGGCCTCCACCAACGCGGCGCTTCCGAAGGCCACCGAGTCCAGTCCCGTCCTTTCCCAGCAGGACCGATAGGCATCCTCCCCTGGAAGACTAGATGCCTCCATAGAGTAGGCCTTGAGGTCCAAGGGAATCGCCCCTGCCGTCGATACGGCCTGAAAGGGCATGTGGGACGACCGAGCGTTTCGGAAAAAACAAACCTTATCCCCCGGTTGAACCAGCCTGGAAAGGGCCTCCGCCAGCCCCTCGGAGGTCGGACTTGTGGCCTCATGGTCCCGCTCTATGCCTATTTCCCTGAGGGCTCTGGAGGTCCCAGGCCCGATGGAGACCACCTTGCCGCCTATCCTACGGAGGTCTAGGGCCTCAGGCAGGAGAGCCGCTCCTCTGGGGCTGGTCAGGACCAGCCAGTCCGATCGGGATATGGCGTCTCGGTCCCAGTTATGCTCGAGCCTTTTTAGTTTTAGGAGGGGCAGGGAGTAGCAGTCCGCCCCAAGGGCCTCCAACTCCCTGGCGGTGGTCCAGCTCTCGGGGTAGGGCCTGACTATCCCCACCTGAAGCCCCTTGAGAGGTCCGTCCTCGGGCTTTAGCCCTAAAGACGCCACGTCCCCTAGGGCTATTATCGACGGGCTGGACAGGTCCTCGGGGACGGATTTCAAGCTGAAGTCTCGTCTGGTGGACCGACCCCAGCCGCCCCAGTGTACCGACGAACAGGGAAGGTTCTCCCTTTCGCCGGACTCCATAAGCCACCGGGCTATGGACCGTCCCTTGGAGGCCCCCATATAGATCGCCCTGGTGCCACCGGCTTGGGCTATCCTTTCCCACAGCTCCCGGTCGTCTCGGTCTTCCTTTCTGTGGCCTGTTACCAGGGTAGCAGTCTCTGCCGAGCCTCTGTGGGTCAAAGGTATCCCCTGGGATCCTAGCCCGCCTATGGCGGCGGTGATACCGGGGACGTATCTCCATGGAATTTGGGCCCTCTGGAGGGCCAGAGCCTCCTCGCCCCCTCGGCCGAAGACGAAGGGGTCCCCCCCCTTCAGCCTCACCACGACCTTAAACCTACCTCCCAGGTCCACCAAGAGGGCCTCTATGTCCTCCTGGGATGAAGAGTGTAGTCCCTTTCTCTTGCCCACCATGTGAAAGCCGCATCCCTCCGGGGCAATCTGTAGCAGATCCGGGTGGATCAGGTCGTCGTGGACCACCTGATCCGCCTGGGACAGAATTTCTTTGGCCTCGGCGGTGAGCCATCTGGGGCCTCCGCATCCCGCTCCGGTTAAGAACACCGTCATGACGACGCCCTCAACATGGAGAGGGCCTCAGGGGAGGACAGCAGTCTTTTGCCCATCTCCCTGCCCAGGTCCTGGGCCTGCTCGTCGGTTGAGACCGGCCCCGATATGTCCATATCCACCGAATCACCTAGCTCCGAAAGGGCCTGAGCCCTCAGGTGGAGCGATTCTCCATCCCAGGACGATACCGCGGCGAAGGGGACGTGACAGCCAACCTGAAGGGTCCTCAGTAGCTCTCTCTCCGCCAGGGCCATGAGCCAGGTCGGACGGTGGTTTATCCTCCTGGCTTCCTCGGCGAGAGCGGATCCCGTCCTGGCCTCTATGGCTATAATCCCCTGACAGGGCGACGGTATGGTCGGGAGCTCGGTGGACATAGCGGGCTTTATGCCCAGCCTGTCCAGCCCCGCCTTGGCGAGGACTATGCCGTCCATCTCGCCGGTATCCAGCTTTGCCAGTCTGGTGTTTACGTTTCCCCTTATGAGGGTGAAGTTGAGGTCCGGCCTGAGCTTCAAAAGCTGGGCCTTTCTCCTCAGGCTGGCGGTCCCTATCAGGGCCCCTTCCGGCAGTCCCTCCAGGCCCCCTGGGCAGGAGGACACCAGCACGTCGGAGGTGGCGCCCCTGGGAAGCACCGCCACCAGCTCTAGGCCGTCGGGGAGCAGAGTAGGGACGTCTTTAAGGCTGTGTACCGCCCCGTCTCCCTTGCCCTCCAGTATGGCCTCCTCCAGACACTTGACGAAGGCGCCGTATCCCCCGAAGGAGGAGAGATGACAGCTCAGGTTCGCGTCCCCGCAGGTGGACATGGTCTTTATCTCCACCGGAAGCCCCAGGGACTGGAGGGCTCTGGCGGCCTCCATTGTCTGAGCCCTGGCCAAGGTGCTTTTTCTGCTGAAAAGGATCGGCCTCTCCCTCTCCGACTCCAGCCAGCTTTGGAGGTTCATCTTGAGGTCCGCCGAGGCCGACGGCGACGTGCCGAAGCTGCCGACCCCTATCAGGTGTCCGTCGGTCCTGAACTGGGCCGCCAGGGACCAGTTGCCAAGCTCTTTTGCGCCGCAGCAGTCCAAAAGGCAGGGGCTTTTCACCAGGGCCATCACCGACAGGGTGTCCTCTCTGGAAAGGGCCAGGACGGCGATTCTGTGGGACGAAAAGTCCTCCTCGGTGACGGTCCTCCTGTGCCAGGTTATCTGCCTCCTGCCGGCCAGGCCCTGAAGCCCCGACGTGGCCTCCGGGGACACCAGTGTCACGGGAAAATCGGCGCTGAGCAAGGTCCTTATCTTTCTCTCCCCGACGCAGCCCCCTCCGACCACCAGCACCGGCCCCAAAGAGCTGTCCAGCGCTGCCATCAGAGAAAATCTACGAGTCATGGTCTACCCCCTCCGCTAGTACCCGCCATAGCCTGGACGAGTGAGGGCCCTGCCTGTCCAGAACCGGGGCCAGGACCGCTTTTGCCACGCTCCATGCCATCTGTCTGAGAACTTCCTCCGATGCCCCGGTTTTCTGGGCGGTCTGGGTCGCTCGGCTCTCCACGATCTGCCCCACCCTCATCATCGCCAGCCTCCTGTTTGCGTCACCCTGGACGGTCAGAAGGTCCGCCCATATGGCCTGGGCGGTCTCCTGGGTCTCCCTCTCCAGCCTGGTCAGATCCTTTCGGTAGTCCTTGAGCAGTTCCTCGGATCTCTCCTTCAGATGGTCTATGGACAGGACCTTACCACCCATATCTCGGACCTGGGCTGATCCCCCCATGTCCATACACCAAGGGGACTTGGGGGCACAGTCCATAATGGGCTCCGGCGAGGCGGTGGTGAATATGACCACGTCGGAGGCCTTGGCCTCCTCCTCCCACCGGTCCCAGGGCAGGAAGGACCCCCCTGTGGCCGATGCGAGCTCCTTTGCCCTGTAGTCGGTCCTGTTTGCGATGGAGAAGGGAACCTGGGAAGCCCTCAGGACCTTCGCCGTCTCCTCTCCCATCTCACCGGCCCCGAGGACCAGGATTTTTATCGACGGCCAAAGGCGGTGTTCCCTGAGGGACTGGACCATCAGCCATGGAATGGACGGGGCCCTGCCGGGATGGAACTCGGTCCTCAGTATGGAGGCGGCGTTGAGGCACCGCTGGACCAATCTGTTGAGGATCGGGCCGCAGAGAGGCCTGTAGCTTTCGTACTCCTTTTTGACCTGGGAGACCACGAAGGACTCTCCACAGGCCATGCTCTCCAGCCCTAGAAGGACCCTTATGAGGTGATCCACGGCGTCGAGGCCTTTTAGTGTCGAGAGCGGCATGGTGGGAAGGATCTCCGCCGGAAGTTCGTTGCCGCTGTGGAGCATATACAGCTCCACCCTGTTGCAGGTGTGGAGGGGCAGACACTCGGAGATGGTTCCCCCCTCTACGAACTTCTCAAGCTGGTCCAGGTCCTCCCACAGGCCGGACCTCTGGGATACGGTGCTGTTTCGGTGGTCCAGATAGACGCAGCTCAGGTTCATTCCCCTTCCCCCTGCCGTCTAAGTATCAGTATGGACAGATAGTCTTCGCAGGGGGTCAGGGCAGTCTCTCCGACCTCTATACGTTCCTCGGGCAGTCCAGCTTTGGTTATCCGAACCGCCGATGGCCATGGACCGGTCTCCTCCATCAGCCTGGGCAGGTCCTCCCCCAGGGCGGAGGGTTTGTAGATTGCGGCGCAGTCGGAGGCATGAAGGGAGTCCCTTAAGTCGGAATAGGGAGCGGTCCCCGGCAGGATCGACAGCCTCTCCTCTCCCATGGCCAGAAAGCTCCCGGTCCTGGCCGCCGCCAGTGAGTGGGCGGATATTCCCGGGATCAGCCTCAGCTCCATGTAGGGGTCCAGCTTGCGCCACTGCATAAAGAGCCAGGCCACGGTGGCGTAGAGGGTCGAGTCCCCTATGACCGGCAGGGCTATGGTGGTGGCTCCCTCCCAAAGGGGGCGCAGTCTCTCAAGCTGGTCCAGTATCACTCCGTCCCTTTCCTCCTCCCTTCCCTTCATGGGGAAGACGAAGGAGGTCCAATCTCGGTCCAGATGGCTCTTCACTATGCTGCCCGCCACGCTGGATCCTCCCTCCTTCGCCAGAGGGAGAAGGGCCACGTCGGCCTCCTTCAGGGCCTTTATGGCCCCGACTGTGACCAGGTCCGGGTCGCCGGGCCCCACCCCTATGCCTATAAGGGTTCGCTTCATATAGAGTCAGTCCTTTCCTTGCCGTATCCTCTGGTATCTACGAGAACGCCGTCCCGGTAGACGGTGTTCTTCCCAGGGAGCAGTATCATCGTCCTCATGTCCACGTCCCGGTGGTCCAGTTCCGCCAGCTTTATCGGTCTCATCGATTCCTCCGGTCTCCCTGCGTCCCTTATGAGCCAGCCGTCGATGTAACCTCTTGCGGTAAAGGTGTCCTTTACTTTATCCAACTTTTCCTCCAGTCCCTTGCGGACCGGGTTGTACAGAGCCACAGTCAGGTCGGTGGAGGCCGCTCCCTCCAGCGCAACCTCTATGGCCCGCCAGGGCTGGAGGTAATCGGAGAGGGATAGCATTATGAGGCCGTTGGAGTAGGGGGCGCCCAGGGTCGCCCCTGCGGCCTGGACCGCCGACAGCCCTGGGATAACCTCTAGGGGTACTCCCACCGCCATGTTCCTGGCGAGGCCTGCCATCCCGAAAAGTATAGGGTCCCCACCGGACACCAGGGCCACCCTGTAGCCTTTCCGGGCCAGGCTCAGAGCCGCCTCGACCCGTTCCTCCTCCTGGCCCATGCCGTACCTCTCTATTCCCTTTCCGTCCAGCCACTCCTGGGGGAGCTGGTCCACGTACAGCCTGTACCCGACGATCCAGTCCGCCCTCTCTATGGCCTCTCTGGCCTGAAGGGTGATGTATCCGCTGTTCCCTGGCCCTGTCCCAACCACCGACAGTTTGCCGACGAAGTTAAGGGGCCGGTGGGCCAGGGCCACTGTGACCCCATTTTGGGCCCTTCTAGGCCCTAGGAGCCTTCCTGCGCTTGCGGCACAGGGTTCGGCCACCCCTGGCAGACCTAGGTGATCCTCCGCCGCCGATGGGGAGAAGGTCCCCTGAACAGCTTTTATCTCGTCGTCGGTCATAACCGTCACAGGGATGCCCAGTTCCTCCCCTAGGGCTATAAGCCCAGGCTCGTCCTTTTTAGCCCAGGCGGTCCTTATCTCCCCGACGCTCTGGATAAGCAGCCCATGGTCCTCCAGGGCCTCGGTCAGCTCCTGGAGGAGGGTGGGCTTGGCGGTTCCCTTTCGACAGCCTATTCCCGCCACCGTCGAAGGCGGGACTAACTGGACCTGGTCGGAGGCCAGATCCTCCTTTTTTGAGGAGACTATGACCTGGGCCAGTTCCCTCCTGGTGGTTCTCAGATATCTCTCGGGAAAGGGGGGCATAGACTGATCCTTCTCGATCCAGTAGAGCAGGTCCTTCCCGTCCAGGAGGGCTCCGTTGGTGTCCACGAGGCCTCTTTTGCCCTCTATTTTCCAGCCCCATCGGGAGCAGAGCAGGTCCGGGGCTATCGAGCTGGTTCTGTCGCTGGATGTGGTCAGAACCACCTCCGCCTCAAGGCCGGTCCCTAGGTAACGGGACAGGTCGGTCCCACCTCCGAGATGGGCCCCTGTCAGAGGAATAACCGTCTTGCCGTCCTCGGTGACCACTATAACCGCCGGGTCGGTCTCTTTGTCCTGTAGAAGGGGAGCTACCACCCTCACAGCCACCCCGATGGACCCCACCATAACGATGGCCTTGGACTGCCCCCAGGCCTGGGAAACCCAGGATCTGAGCTGGTCTCTAGGGGGCCTGCGGTGTTCCCCTCCGAGCAAAGAGGCACACCGCTCGCCGGTCTTCGCTCCCCTTTGGGATACCGAGAAGACCGATATCATTCCCTGCCCTCCCGAAAGCCGTGGGAGAAGGTCCTATCGTAGAGGAGGCTGGCGGAGGTGCCTGGATCGATGCACTGACCCACTATTATGAGGGCCTGACGGTCTATGGACCTCTCCCTCATGGCGCCAGGGAGCTCTAGCAAGGTCGACCGGATCACGATCTGATCGTCCCATGACGCCCTGTAGACGCAGGCAGCGGGGGTCTCCGGGGCTATGCCGCCGGTTATAAGGTCCTCTGCGACCTCCTGGGCCTGGTCGGAGCTCAAAAACATGACCATAGTGGCCCTGTGGGAGGCCAGCTTTTCCAGGGACTCGGACTGGGGGACAGGGGTCCTCCCAGCCCTTCTGGTGCAGATCAGAGTCTGGGTCCCTCCTGGGACGGTGTACTGGATGCCAAGGGCTGCCGCCGACGCCTGGAGGCTGCTTACCCCCGGGATGAATACCACCGGTATCCCTCTGTCCTCCAGCGACCTTTTCTGTTCCGCCACCGCTCCGTAGAGGCTTGGGTCACCGGTGTGCAGTCGGACCACCGACAGGCCCTCCCGGAAAGACCGCTCCATGGCCTCCACCTGTTCCGTCAGGTCCATGGACGCCGAGTCCATTATCACCGCGTTATCCCTGCACCAAAGGAGTATCTCCGGGTTTACCAGACTTCCGGCGTAGATGACCAGGTCCGCCGTCTCCAGTAGGGTCTTGCCTCTCAGGGTTATCAGGTCCGGTGCTCCCGGTCCCGCCCCTACGAAGTGGACTGGGTTGGGTATTTTCGTCATAAAAGGGTCTCCTTAATTTCAGATCTATCCTGAGGAACGTCTCCCCAGACTATAAACACCGGATTCAGGGCCTTAAGCATCCAGCCCCCCCCGGTTTTATGTCCCATGGACGGGGCTATCTGCCACATCTCCGGGGCCATAGAACACGCCTCCATAGTGTCTAACGCCTCTACGGCGGTGGAGGGCATGTTGGCGGTCACCACTATCCTCGATCCGGCGGACATCTTAGGCAGCGATGC
>CAYNAN010000060.1:0-4821 GCA_964395085.1 uncultured Synergistaceae bacterium | reverse complement strand
GCCGTGGAGGGGCTGGAGGAGCGACGCCACCAGGGCCCTTATAGGGGCCTTGGTCAGAGGGACCTTAGGGAGCCTGGCGAAGTCCTCGTCCCTGTACGGTCCGATCATCTGATCCCCTCCAGAACCAAGACCGTCAGGGAGGGAAAATCACTGTGGTCCTCCGCCAGAGAGGACAGGGTAAGGGCCTGGATTCTTTCCCCCTCCATTCCCAGGTCCGACATGACGTGACATACCCTGTCGGGCCCGGCGTCCAAAAAGGCCCGGGCTACCGACGAAGGGCCGTACTCGCCCCCTGTCAGCACCGCCACAGGCCTGTTCGGCTCCTTTATGGCCCGGTCCAGATCGACGTCCGCCCTGCCGTGAAAGCTCAGGAATACGCAGTCCTGCCAGGCCAGGCCAAGCCTGGCGAAGGCCAGGGACATGGACCCTATGGCCGGCACGATCTCCAGTTCCTCCTTTGGCATAGCCGAGGCCAGGGAGGTCCCTAGGCTGTAAAAACAGGGATCCCCGGATACCAAAACGACGATTCTCTCGTCGGATGCCCTGCCCTTTATGATTTCCAGGCAGCTTCCGTATCCTCCCTGAAGGGGGATCAGCTTTTTGCCGTCCAGATCCTTGAACATATCCAGAAGCCTCGGGGCCCCTATGAGGGTGTGGGACGAACCTATGATCCTGGACGCCAGGGGAATCATGTAGTCCATAGACGGTGGAATCCCTACGACGTAAACTTTTTCCATCGCTCTTCCTCCATAAGATCCTCGGGCCAGGCGCTCAGGACGTTCCCCGCCAGGTCCGTCAGGATGACCCCTATCTCCATCTCCTGGTCAAGGAGGTCCGCCATCCTCTCGCCGGACCGTCGGGCCAGGTGGTAAAGTGCCTCGTCCAGGCCCTCCCTTTGGAGAATGGCCACCGCGGCCTCGGCGAGCTTCAGGTCCAGTATCTCCTTGATGGTCTCAGCCGATGCCCCACAGGCTCCTGCCCAGGCCGCTATTGTCTCCAGCCGCCCGTCGCCGGAGCGGTAGTTGGTGTCAAATATGCCCGCAGCGACCTTGGACAGCTTGCCTATATGACCCACCACCAGGGCCTTTTTTATCCCCTCCGCCCGACACCTTTCCAGGGTGTAGCCTACCTTGTCTCCGGTCTTGACGATCTTGCCTAGGTCGATGGAATAACGCTCCGACAGCAGCCTCTCCCCGATATAGCCCAGAGGGAGGTATATCGGGCCGTCACCGACCTCCTTAGCGGCCACCTTCACGTAGAGGTCTATGGACGCCTCCCAGGCGGCGGTGGACTTGGGCTCCACAACGCCGGTGGTCCCTATTATGGAGATGCCCCCCTCTATGCCGAGCCTGGGATTCCAGGTCTTTTTTGCCAGTTCCTCGCCGTCGGGGATCCAGATCAACGCCTCAAGCCCTTTGCCCTCGGGAACCAGGCACGAGAGGTCTCGCTCAATCATCCTCCTGGGGGTCGGGTTTATGGCCCAATCTCCGGGCTGGACGGGGAGGCCCTGCTTGGTAACCTTACCGACCCCTACGCCGCCCTTTAAGGTCACTCCCTCTTCGTCGGTGACCCTGACCGTGGCGCAGAAACGATGGCCGTCTGTGACGTCCGGGTCGTCGCCGGACCTCTTGACCACGCAACAGGATCCCCAGCCTGGCCCGGCGTTGAGGTCCGTGAGAGGTATCTCTATGTCCTCGCCGTTGGGCAGCGTCACCTCGACATACTCCACGGACACACCGGTCACCGCCATTATGGCCGCTCCCTTCGCCGCCGCCTGGGCGGAGGTACCGGAGGTGAATCCCCTCTGGAGATCCCCCACCTTGCCCAGTTTTTCCAGTGGGTCCATCATTCTCCTAGGGCCAGCTTTATGAGGGCGTTTACCGTGGCTGCGGCGACGGGGCTACCTCCTTTAGGTCCTGGGGCGGTTATGGAGGGATAGTCCAGGTCCATAAGCTCCTGATGGGACTCGGCGGCCCCGACGAATCCTATCGGCATACCTATCACCACCGCAGGGCAGACGTCTTTCGACTTTATCCTGTCTATGACCTCGAAAAGGGCGGTAGGGGCGTTGCCTATGGCCACGATGGCGCCGTCCATGTGGGCAACCGCCTTTCTCATGGCCATCTGGGACCTGGTGGCGTTATCCGTGGTCTTTGCCATATCCGCCACGTCGGGGTCGTTTAGGAAAGTCAGGACCTCCCCTCCCAGCCTTGATAGCCCTTCCTTTCTTATGCCAGCTCTCACCATCTCCACGTCGGTTATTACCGGCTTTCCCGCTTTGAGGGCCGCTATGGCCGACTCTATCGCTTTAGGGTGGATATAGAGGCTCTTCCCGAAGTCCACGTCGGCGGTGGCGTGGGCGACTCTGGTCACTATAGCCAGTTCCTCCTCGGTGCCCTGGAAGGGGCCCATCTTCTCCTGAAGTATCCTGAAGCTCTTTGCCTCTATGTCCGATGGAGCCATAAATCTCTTATACATTTCATACCTCCTAAATAAAAAGGCGGACCCTCAAGGTCCGCCTCCAGACGCCTGAACCTCGCAGGTCTTTAAACAGCCTCTCTTCCCCAGATCTGGCTCACTCCAGGATGGAGTTCACAGTGGCGGGTCCGCGCCGGAATTGCACCGGTCTTCCGAGAGAATCGAGGCTTTTCGTGTCTTAGGTACATCGGAAAATGATAGGGCCTTCCGGCCATTTGTCAAACCCTGCAGGCCTTTTTTTGCCACTTCAGGGCTGAGGATATGAACGATTGGGCGATGGACAGGTCGCTGGCGAAGTGTACGTGGAGGTAGCTGGCCAGGACGTTTTTATAGGCCAGACCCTCCATAGTGCTGGTCTCGCCCTTTGTCAGCCTCAGGGCCCAGGAGGTATCCTTCGGTCCCTCGTAGGAGGACCAGTGAAACACGTGGCCTTTTATCCCTCTGCCCTTGGGGCCCAGCAAGGTGTCCCTCAAGGTCTCCCCATAGCAGTATCCCAGGGCCCGGAGCCTTTTGCCCATCGAGACCTTGCCGGGGAATATCCCCACCATGGCTCTGTCCACTCCGTCGGGGGTCTCTATTCTGTCCACCAGGTACATGAGGCCGCCGCACTCGGCGAAGATAGGCATGCCGAGCTGGGCCTTCTTCAGGATGTCCTCCCTCATGGTGTGGTTGGACTCCAGCTCCTCAGCGGTCAGCTCAGGAAAGCCTCCCCCTATATAGACCGCCGAGGCCTCAGGGAGGTTAGAGTCCTCCAGAGGGCTAAAGGGAACTATCTCCGCTCCCATGTGGGACAGGATGTCCAGGTTGTCCTGATAGTAAAAGTGGAAGGCCCTGTCCATCGCCACCGCAACCTTGACCTTCCCTCTGGGCTTCACGGCGGAGAATAGGTCTCTACGGTGTTCCGGGTAGGCCTCGGAGGATCGGGCGACCTTCAGCAGTTCGTCCAGGTCTATATGATCCTCGACTAAGCTGGACAGCCTGTCCAGCCCCGGCGTCTCCCTCTCCCAGGCCGGGACCAGCCCCAGGTGTCTTTCCGGCAGGGAGATAGATTCGTCCCTCGGGATGTACCCCAGCACCGCCACCTTCGTGGAGGATTGGATCGCCTCTTTTATCATGTCGAAGTGCCTTGGACTGCCAATTCTGTTCAGGATCACCCCTGCCACGTTCACCGAGCGGTCGAAGGACGCAAAGCCGTGGACTACCGCGGCGGCGCTTCTGGCCATGGACCTAGCGTCCACCACCAGCACCACCGGCGTCCTTGATATCCTGGCCAGACTGGCCGCACTTCCTCGGTCGTCAAGGCCGGTAGCTCCGTCGAATAGCCCCATGACCCCCTCCACCAGGGACAGGTCCATCCCCTCCGACGATCGGTGGAAGAGCTCCAGCAGTGGGTCCTGGTCTATTAGCATAGAGTCCAGGTTTCTACAGGGCCGACCGGAGGCCACCGAGTGGTAGCCCGGATCGATGTAGTCCGGTCCGGTCTTGAAGGTCTGGACCCTCAACCCCCTTTTATTCAGGGCCGAGGCTATTCCCATCACCACGGTGGTCTTTCCCGAGCCGCTGTGGGTTCCTGCCACGATTATCCTGGGAAAGGTCATCGTTCGATTCCATCCCTTGCGGCGACTCCCGAGCGGTAGTGGTGCTTGACCTCGACCATCTCGGTGACCACGTCTGCCATGGCGATGATCTCCTCCGTGGCACCTCTGCCGGTAAGGATAAGCTCCGTGCTGTTCCCCTTGCCCTCTATGAGGCCCTTGACCTCCGAGACGGACAGCAGACCGGTGGATAGGGCGACTACTATCTCGTCCGCCACCACCATGTCGTGGTCCTTCACTGCGGCGGTTAATTTTTTAAGGCCCTTGAGCGCCCATTGTCTGTCCTCGTCGGTCATAGGGCTCCCTATGGTCCTTTCCCTCCCATAAAGCTCTACCTCGACCGGCAGGCCCGATCGCTCCAGGGCCAGTATCTCTCCCGATTTTTCGGTCTTCAGAAACTGGCCTATATAGACGGAAAAACCTCTGCCTAAAGCCCTCACCGCCTGACCTACGGCGGCGGTGGTCTTCCCCTTGCCGTTTCCGGTGTTCAAGGACGTGTATCCTCTCTCCATGTGGGACAACCCCTTCCCTTAGAGTCTCGACCTGTTTTAGTTGGGGTTATTCTACCAGAGAAATATGGATAGCTGGTCGGTGAGCTATCGACAGTTAGCCCAGTGTTCCTGTAAACTATTATGGATATAGTATCCATAGGGCATCTCTAAAAACTCATCTTTGAGTCCCCTCGGAGAGGTCGTTCCGTCTGCGCCCTGTCTCGCCCAGACGTATACACGACCAGCCGGTTTCGTAC
>CAYNAN010000059.1:0-14098 GCA_964395085.1 uncultured Synergistaceae bacterium | reverse complement strand
CCTTGAAAAATGAGCATGAGCCTCCATCCCGATCGCCAGGGCCTCAATATGAGAGGGCGGAATGACATCTCCCTTCCTAGAGTAGAGCGCCATAATCCCAACGTAAAGAGATCTATCCCTAGGATTTACGTTTATAGCATCCTGAAGGGAGATATACCTGTTAGATCTAAGCCTGGGCTGGGAGAGTCCAGGGATGGTCGTGTTTGACCGATAGAGAGATATCTCATCTGTGATACCGCTTCCTCCATCCCAGCCGATGTTCCAAACCGACGATGGTGTAGGAACCAAAATCGACGGTGGGTTACCGTTGGGGACAATCCCTCCTCCCTTAAGAAGGGCTTGCTCCATCAAAGCCAAAGCCTCGTTATCTCTTCCGACAGAGGCACTGCTGTAGGCCACTTCCGCTAGGATCCATCGGTTATCTCTGTCTTTAACCAGAGCTTTCTCCAAAAATACCATAGCTTCCCTGGGCCTTCCAGCCTGGTTGTATCTCTGCCCCAGGTTATATAGTGTGAACTCAGAGCCTTCCGTCTCGGAAAGCCTCTTCAGAGCCTGTGCGTCCTGTAAGCCCATGTTTCTCCCACTGGAGATGATGCCGGTAAACCTAGAGATGTCCTCCTTCTTAGGCTTTTTCTCTAATTTTTCCAACGGTACTTTTGCCACAGGCGTAGGTCTCTTAATTGGAGTCCTTTTGGCTACTTTGATATCCTCAGACAGGATATCATCACTGATACTGTGGTTTGGCGCGGCTGATAGAATTTCCACAGGAATCTCCACGAAAACCGGCTCCAAATCAGCTGACAGCAGAATATCGGCCGAGACAAAATCGTCGGAGACAGCCGCCGCAGGAAGGTCTATGGAGGTCTCGACCGGTGGAAGCTGGGCCAGAATTTCAAGCCGGAGAGAATCTATTTTCTCGGAGCTTTTATCAGACGTCAGTCCCTCAAGAAGGGCTAGGGCTCCATCCAAATCTCCTCTATCCATCCTGAGATTAGCGAGAACCTCCCTGACGGCCAAGTTATCCGGCTGGAGTCTCAACACCTCGCCATAGGCCTTCTCCGCTTGATTCAAGGAACCCAAGACAAAAAAGGTATCGGCTACCTTCCTGTGGATATCGGCACTCTCAGGATCTATGGCAAGTGCCCCATAGTAAGCGTCCAGAGCCTCAGCCTCTCTCCCCTTCAACGCTAAGATATCGCCTTTTTTCAAAAGAGATGATACTGAGAGAGGTACTTTGTTCTCAACCTTCTCGTAAAGCTCCAATGCCTTGTCCAAATTCCCCCTGGAAAAACTGTCCTCTGCAGAGAGAAGCTGCCTATCTGTGGAGTTCCCAATAACGTAGACTGAACCAGCCCCTAGAGCCATAACAAGCGACAGTGCAAGTGATATTTTTGTTTTTCTGTACTTCCACCTATCGACAGTTGACTTGGATTTTGATACCTTATGCTCGTCAGTCGAATTAAAGACCCTCTCGGATCCGCCAAAAAGTATCTCATCCTCTTTTTTCCTTATGAGGGTCTCAGGCTCGACTACATCTGGCTCTTCTTGGCTAAAGTTGGGGACATCGCCAGGCTCATCCGATTCTGTAGAGAGATCAAAAATCTCAAGCTCTTCAATGTCGGACTCGATTTCGAGTTCGTTTTTCTCGGGTTCGGCTTCTTCGCTTTCATCAGATACGTAGTCTTCCATCTCCTCAGACACAGGTCCGAACAGGACGTCCTCAACCGTCTCCACAGAGCCTACCGACGGATCGGGGACGGTGGCCGTATGCGATCCGACCTCTCCCATGGCCGGTATCTGGCTCTTGTGGGATTCAGACGAAACGACGGGAAAGTCCAGCCCTATATCCTTAGGGCTGGCTCCCATAAAATCCAGAGGAGAACTTTTTTTAGATGGGTTATCGCTTGAACGAGCTACGACGGGAAATCCCATGGCCTCAGGGGACAGGGGTCCTGTAGGCCCTCTAAACCACTCTTCCAGTCTCTTGTCCACCCGTCGCACCTCCTGTCTTCTGCTATCGTGTCGATGCCCATTGTAGCATAAGGAACGAATCATCTGTTACCGGTTGTGATCAATCTTTGATCTTTAGATACTAGGAGGAGAACTAATTGAGAATATCGATAAAAAAATCAACGTTGTCATTGTTTTTTTATTTTATAATTATGACAACAAGCCTAGAGGCAATGACAAGGGGAGAGGCTCTCCATGGGATACTGACCGCGTTGGAGCTACCTCAATGGAGCGGAAAATCCTTTTCCGACGTTCCACCAGACCATCCCTATGCCAGATCTATAGAGTCGGCCTTCGCCATGGGGATACTGTTCCCTACTGATCACTTCTACCCGGACATCCCAGCCAGCAGGGCAGAGGCGTTGGCCTTCGCTTTTATGGCTATGGGATGGACCCAGCCAAGTAGAATTATATCCCTATACTCGGATATTCCCAAAGATATTCCTCCATATTTGGCTCCCTATCTGTCTCTAGGGAGGACGGCTGTACCTCAGGCCCCTCAGGAAACTTTCACCGACCCAACCGGAGTCTTCACTGAAGAGGATGCCACAAAGCTATCCCTATGGCTAAAAAAAGCCCTGCACCAAGGGATAAAGTGGAGATATCAAGTTGAAAAATCCGGCCTGACCCTCGTAGCACAAAGAGAGGGGGTAGGACGCCCCCCTCAGGGATGGCTGATACTTATTGAGGAGGATATCGATGGACAAAAAGGGGCAATGTTGATCAAAAAACTCGCACTAATAGGAATTTCCGCAAAATACACGGACATAGACGGAGACAAAAAAGTTATCGCTGGACCTTATGGAAATTATTTTCAGGCCTGGCTCGTATCTCAGGCCCTCCCATCTCCCTACCGGGGAGCACCGCTGATCCCTCAAGGAGGAGAAAGGAAATCCCTCTTCTGGGCCGCTATAAAGGCCCCTGCCGAGAAATCCCACATAGCAACAGCACCGTCGGTCGGAGCTAGATCGCTTCCCTTAAGTCAAATAGCCTCGAACCTGGGAGCTGTTGCGGCTGTCAACGGCGGTTTTTTTGGATCAAACAGGCCTATAGGAACACTTATCATAGACGGAATGCCGGTCTCTTCATCCTACTCCAACAGATCATCGATCGGGTGGAATAGCAGAGGAGAGGTCTATTTCGGCAACGGAAAATTCAGTCTTTACGTTAAAACCGAAAACAATCAAGCCATACCTGTCAACAAAATTAACCAACCAGCTGGAGAGGGGACTCTTTCGCTCTACTCCCCACATTTTGGACAGTTTGCAACCCAGATAAAGGGCTCTGGAATCGAGCTTTTGATCAAGGATGGCAGAATAATCTCCAGCAGAGAAGCCCAAGGATCCAACCATTTCATGGGGGAGGACAAATACATACTGTTGGCGAAGACACCTGGACTTGGTCCCCTTGAAGGGACGTCGAGGATAACCTTTGACCTGCTATGGTCGGACAAGGGGATGGAAAAGGCCAGCCAGGTAATCCAGGCTGGCCCGATGTTGTTAGGACCGACATCTACGCTAAACGAGGAATTTTCGGCCACAATCACAGACAAGCGCCACCCAAGAACCATCGCGGGATGGGACGGAGAGAGCGTTTGGTGGATAGCCGTCGACGGAAGAGACTCCTGGCATAGCGACGGCCTGACCATGAGAGAGGCATCTTCCTTCGTCAGAGGTATCGGCATGATCCAGGCCGTAAATATGGACGGAGGGGGTTCGACCCAGATATGGTGGGACGGAAACATCGTGAACAAGCCGTCCGACGGGAGGGAGAGGCTTCTTCCCTATGGAGTTATCTTTCGTTGACAGCAGAAACTTCCACCGATGCCGGGTAACACCGAAACGATAAAGCACCGTTAACCACTGCAACCCTAGCGGAGGATCCTTTGATAAGCCGGCCGTCCAGTATCATGTCGGACAAAGGATCCTCCAGCATCCTCTGGATAGTGCGTCTGAGAGGTCTAGCCCCGTATTGAGGCTGATATCCCTTCTCCAGTATGAGTTTTCTACCACTCTGAGATATATTCAGTTTTATCCCTTTGCCCATAAGGCGGTCCCCAACCTCTTTAACCATGAGATCAACTATCTTCAGCATCTCATCTTTAGACAGAGGAGAGAAGAGAATCTGTTCGTCTATACGGTTTAAGAACTCCGGTCGAAAGGCTCTTTTTACCTCTTCGTCAATGTTCTTTGCCACTCCTTGCCAATCGGAGAACCCATCTTCTGATCCGGAGGAAAAACCAAATCCCTGCCTCTTGACCATGCTTCTGGCCCCGATGTTACTGGTCATGATGACGACGGTGTTTCTGAAGTCAACCTTCCTGCCCTGACCATCGGTAAGTCGCCCTTCCTCCAATATCTGCAACAGAAGGTTGAACACGTCTGGGTTGGCCTTCTCCACCTCGTCGAACAGGATTACCGAGTAAGGCCTACGGCGAACTGTTTCCGTCAACTTTCCCCCGCTCTCGTGTCCTACATAACCGGGAGGGGCTCCTATAAGCTTGGAAACCTCGTGACGTTCCATGTATTCGCTCATATCGAACGTAAGAAGGGCTTCCTCACTGCCGAACAGGAACCTCGCAAGAGCCCGAGCCATCTCTGTCTTGCCCACACCAGTAGGGCCAAGAAAGAGGAAACTTCCTACGGGTCTTCTCGGATCCTTGAGACCACTTCTGGCCCTTCTTATGGCTTTGGAGATGCTCACCACCGCTTTATCCTGGCCTATCAACCTAGAATGGATCTCTTCCTCCATTCTAGCCAGCCTGGCGGCCTCCTCTTCGGTCATCTGTCGTACCGGAACGCCAGTCCACTCCGACACGACCTGAGCTATATTTTCCTCGACCAGGACAGGGATTTCCTTCCTCTGAACCGACATCCACGTCTGTCTTTTGGACTCAAGCTCTTCCGATATAGAGCTCTCCCTGTCCCTAAGACGCGCAGCCTTCTCGAAAGCCTGAGACTCCACCGCGGACTCCTTCTCCCTGCGAACCATCTCCAACTCCCTCTCCATGCGCTTCAAAGGCTCGGGGAGTTCCATCGCGTCTAATCTGGCTCTAGCGGAGGCCTCGTCTATAAGGTCAATTCCCTTGTCGGGCAGATAACGATCGGTTATGTATCTAGATGACAGACGGACCGCTGCATCAAGAGCCTCGTCGGTGATCGTCACGCTGTGGTGTAGTTCATACCTATCCCTCAACCCCTTTAAGATGAGGAGCGAATCCTCCAACGAAGGCTCATCGACCTTGACAGGCTGAAAACGCCTCTCTAGCGCAGCGTCTTTCTCTATGTATTTTCTGTATTCGTCCAAGGTAGTCGCCCCAACTACCTGGAACTCACCTCTGGCCAAGCTAGGTTTGAGTATATTAGCGGCATCGATAGCCCCCTCAGCTCCCCCAGCTCCGACGATAGTATGGATTTCATCGATAAACAGGACTACATCCCTACATTCTTTCAGCTCGAGAACCAGCTTGCGCATTCTCTCCTCAAACTCACCACGGTACTTGGTCCCAGCCACCAAATTCCCCATATTAAGCTGAACTACCCTCTTGCCCTTAAGGCTCTCCGGTATATCCCCAGCAAGTATCTTCTGAGCCAATCCCTCTACTATGGCGGTCTTGCCGACCCCCGGATCTCCTATAAGGACAGGGTTGTTCTTCGTCCTTCTGGACAGGACCTGAACGACCCTCCTGATCTCGGTAGAACGGCCTATGACCGGGTCAAGCTGATTTTTTTCCGCCATCCCGCTCAGATCTATACCCAGTTGGTCCAAAACAGGGGTCTTGTTGCGATTTTTGACGTCTGGAGCCTTGCTTCCAGCGACGTCCTTGTCCCCTCCTGATAGAAACTTTATAACCTGTTTTCTGGCTTCCGAGGGGTCTAACCCCATGGACATAAGGACCTGGACCGCGACTCCCTCTCCCTCTGACAATATGCCCATCAGAATATGTTCCGTGCCCACATAATTGACCCCCATGGACTTGGCCTCTCTTATGGACATATCCAAGACCCTCTTAGCTCTAGGGCTGAGAGGAAGATCCTGAGGGGTATCTATGGATTTATTGGAGCTAACCGTCGACTCTATGGCGGCGATAAGCTCCTCAGGAGATATACCCATCGACGATATAGCCTGGGCAGCTACCCCCCCAGTCTCAAGAGCTAGTCCCATAAGTATATGTTCTGTACCTATCATATCGTGTCCTAATCTCAGGGCCTCTCTATGGGCCAGTTGGATGACTTTTTTGCTTCTTTCAGTAAAAAATTGCCACATACCGTGTCCTCCACTAGGAAAAAACTAGACTTCTCAACATCCTTTTAAGCAGATCGGCTTGAAGGACATTTCTCTTGTAGGGAGACACGTCAAAAGTGGATTCCCCAACGTCGTCTATATGTCTTAGAGCCACCTCTATGAGAAGACGCTCCCTGGCATCGATGATATTCCTGGACTGCAACGACAGAAGAAGCCTCTTAGCTCCCTGTTCCGTGATACTGTCTCCGACCAGATCCTCCACGTGGCGGACCTTCTCCTCTGGCATGTCGTAGCAGATCTTCAGTATTTTTATGTATCCATGTCCACCCCTCTGGCTCTCGACGAGATACCCTCTTTCGGGAGTAAACCGGCTTCTGAGAACATAGTTGATCTGACTTGGCACGCAGCCGAACTGCTCCGCAAGCTCCTTCCTACGAAGGGAGACTACATCCTCCTCGTTTCTCCCCAGAAGATCGATAATATGGCTTTCGATAATCTCAGTGAGACTTCGCACGATAAATCCCCCCTTCCTTTGAACGATGGACCCATTTTAGTTTTTTGGTCAAAAATAGTCAATAAGACCAGACCGCCAGCGCCCGAAAGATCTACCGTCCTCTTTTTATTTTTTCCTCTTTTCCAGTGGCAATTCTGATAAGGTTCGATCGGTGTCGCCAGGAGGACAGGACTGCGAGGAAGAAAGCGGCCCCTCCCAGGGCAAGGGGCGATCCCAAGACAAGAAAGAATACCGACATCGAGAAAAGCGACAGTATTGATGCCAAAGAGACGTACCCCGATAGCTTTAACGTCAGATACCAGACAAAACCAGCGGCTGGAATCGCCACAAAGGAGATCCAAGGTAAGACGAAAAACATGGTCCCATAGGTCGTGGCCACTCCCTTGCCCCCCTTAAAATTAAGCCAAATCGGGTAGTTATGGCCTAAGACCGCAGCGATAGCGACCAGGGAGACTAGAAAATTATCGCACCCAGCTAAGTTGGCCATCGTGACGGGGACCCCTCCCTTGAGCATATCCACAACAGAGACGAAGACAGCCCATCTCCTGCCCATTAACCTCCCCAGATTAGTCGCCCCCACATTACCGGATCCAAAGGACCTTATATCAACGTTTTTAAATTTTTTTGCGACCAGATAGGCAGTAGGCAGAGATCCAGCAAGGTAACCAGCCAATACCCACAAAAAATAGACAAAAAACATCTCTTACTCGACACTCCTTTTTCTGACGCAAACGTCTGAAATCTTAACCCCGTTGGGGGTCACGAAGACAGAGCCTATATCCAGCAAGGCAAGATCAGGTTCGGCGCAGGACATGACGGACACCTTAACGACCTCTGATGCCAAAGAGCGAAAGTCCAGAGCTGCCGATCCTCTGAAACCAGTGAAAAGTGGGTATCCCTTGAGGCCCTCGACCATCTCCAGTGCCATGGAAAAGTCCACAGGAGCGAGCCTCAGGGCAAGATCCTTGGTCACGTCGTACAGTATTCCCCCCAGACCTACCGCTACCACAGGGCCAAAAACGGGATCTCTCTTCATACCCACCATGCACTCTATACCGTCTGAGACCATCTCCTGGACCAGTACTCCGTCTATCGTAGCCTCAGGATATGACTTGACAGCCCTCTCTATTATCCTGCCATAAGCGTTCTGTAACTCCTCCTCGGTCCTCAGGTTCAAGGCGATGCCTCTGGCCTCTTTTTTGCTCCCGATACCTCTGGAGACTACCTTTATCGCCAATGGGAAGCCTATATCGTTTCCTCCAGCCAGGACCTCCTCCAAATTTTTACAGAAAGCCTGCCTTATCAGGGACAATCCATAGGCTCCTATAAAACATGACGCCTCGTATCCATTCATAACCTCAGGGTAACTCTCCAAAAGAGGGGCACTCACCGGGACACATAAAAGTTCCCGCCTCTTGCATCGCTTAACCGCGCCAACCAGGGAGGAAACCGCCTCGGCACATCTCCTTGGACTGTCGAAAAGAGGAATTCCACTTCTTCTCAGTTTTTCGGCACCGTGTCCCCCATGCACGTCGTCGGTCAACCAGCAACATACCAGAGGTTTTGACGATAAAGACGAAGCCCCTATTAAAATATCCGCCAGTTTCTCCGAATCGCCTGCGGATATAACCGGCACAGCGACGAAGATCACATCCACATCGGGTGATTCTGAAATAATTTTGATGGCCTTGGCGATCAGCTGAGGGCTTTCCATCACCTTAGGATCCAAGTTTATTATTCTATCCAGGTAATCCTCCTCGGCCAGAAGCTTTCTCAGCTCTCCCCTTGATCTGCAATCAGGGGAGGATATCTCGAGGCCAGCGGATACCGACTTGTCCGCCAGCATCATCCCTAGGCCCCCGGATACGGAGAGGATAGCTACTCTATTCCCCTTGGGTGGTCTCCCCATGTCGACTATCCTGCCCAGGTCTATCAAATCCTCTATATCGTCCAGAAGCACCATGCTGAACTGTTTGGCGACGGTCTTCCACACCCCATCATCGGCGACGGAACCGTGCCCTCTGCGGCCCGCGGCAAAGTCCCTGACACAGGGGCTTATCCCCCCACGAAGCACGGCTACGGAGATACCCCTGCTCTGAGCCTCTCTGACCATCTTCAAAAAATCCCTGCCCTCAGGCAGACCTTCGAGGTAAAATACCATCAGGCGAACCTCGTAATCGTCTATTAGCCACTGCCCTATATCCACTACATCCAAGTCTGAGGACAGCCCGGTCGTTATAACGTAACGGAATCTGACTCCCTCATCCGCAGCCATGGCAAAGGCAGAAAACCCCAACGCGCCGCTTTGTGATACAAGGGCGATATGACCGTCCTGTGGGTGGTTGATGTCCAAACCGCTGGACCAGCTCAAGGGAATCCTGTCGGCAAAGTTCGCCAGCCCTTGGCAGTTGGGGCCCAAAACCCTCGTGCCCCTGCTTTTTGCCGAGTTTAAAACGCTAAGGTACTCCGAATACATAAATTTATCGGAAAAAGATGACAGCATTATCACAAATGGGATACCTATAGAGGAGCACCGCTCGAGAGCCTCCATAGACCTGAGGGGACAGAGGGATATCAGCGCTACGTCTGGAGGTTTTTGGAGATTTTCAACCTGGTTCCATCCGTTCCAGATCACACCATCGGTGGTAACCTGATAGACCTTTCCTCTGTATCCCCAGAATATCAGGTTCGCCATGGGGCGGGACGATAGTATCTCCGAGTCGTCATAGCGACTGAAGAGCACGACAGAATCGGGCATAAAAAGCCTCTCCATAAAGTTTACGCTCATAAATTATCCCTCCAAAAAAATAAAAAGGAGACGTTTGAATGATCAAGATGATAAGAGACAAAATTCTTTTAGCTGTAGTGATGGTCCTAGTGGCTCAAGTTTGCTACGCCTCGGTGCTCCTACCGGAAATTCCCGGCTGGACGCTTTTCAAGGTTGGGTCCCATGATTTACTCTCATCAAAAGGTCTACAGGGCATCCTTGAGGAATATCTGTACAGAAGAGATTCCGACCATCAATCCATAAAGACCCTTATTTTATCAGGTACAGCTTTCGGAACGCAAAACAATAAGCCGTCCGATCCAAGGGGAGCTGACGATCCAATGGGAGACGGCGGAAGTTTCCAGGTTAAGACTATCGACGATATTACGGTCGTGATAGAGACTGTCCCTCATATAGGGATCGCCCTTTCGATGGCAATCTCAAAGGACGCCACTATAGTGCTGGAGGGGCCAGAAAAAATGGCAAAAGAGGTCGAGTATATAGCTCTGGCGATAGGTAAAGGGATATAGGTAAACGACGACGAAGGGGTCGACGATCGTCGACCCCTTCGTGTAAAGCTCAACCGTCAATCCGGCCATCCTCCGTCTCTACAGCCGCCCTGACCTCCACGCCGAAAAGCTTAACGCACTCTTGAACGTTGACCTTGTGTCGCACCATTCCCCTGGACCTGCTCTGGACCTGCCGTGGGTTTTCCGCCGAACGTAGCGCCTTTGCCTTCTCAATTACGCTCAATCGATTCACCTCACTGAAGTTTGATGTGACTCAGTTACAACTACGTTTCAATTATACATGGAAAGGATCGAGCCACCAAACCAATAGAGATTTTTCTCGAACCTGTATAAAAACACCGGTTGACTAAGCCCGATCCGAAGTATATAATTCCTCCTGTCGCCTGCGGGGGTGGCGGAACTGGTAGACGCGCAAGACTAAGGATCTTGTGGGCATAGCCTGTGGGAGTTCAAGTCTCCCCCTCCGCACCACGATCTCTGAAGGACCGAGGATAATTCCTCGGTCCTTTTTTATTTTCCCCTTAACTCACTCCCATTTTTCTCATATGCACAGAAAAAAACAATAATACTATCTCTTCCGACATAAAATTAGAGGCCTTGACCTGGATTGTGATTGTGATTACAATATCAACCATCACACACATTGTTATTGACATATCAAACGATATTTTTCAGGGAGGTTCTACAATTATGACCGTCAAAAAAACCGAGAAAGAGATCGTAAGGGATATCCCCGCGGAGATAGACGCTATCGTAGCCAAGACCAAAGAAGCTCAGGGAAAGTTCTCCAATTACACACAGGATCAGGTTGACGAGATATTCTTTCAGGTCGCGGTCGTAGCAAACCAAGCCCGAATACCTCTAGCGAAAGCAGCGGTGGAGGAAACCGGCATGGGTATCATAGAGGACAAGGTTATCAAGAACCACTTCGCATCGGAGTTTATATACAATAAATACCGCAACGAGAAAACCTGCGGGGTTGTGGAGAGGGACGAGACCAACGGATTTTTCCGTATAGCTGAGCCAATCGGTGTGATAGCTGGGATAATACCCACCACAAATCCGACATCCACCACTATATTCAAGGCATTGCTGGCAATTAAAACTAGAAACGGTATAGTCTTCTCCCCCCATCCAAAGGCGAAGGGATGCACCGTCGAGACGGCAAAGCTGATCCACGACGCAGCCGTAAAGGCAGGAGCCCCTGAGGGAATAATAGGATGGATAGAGGAGCCTTCCGTGGAGGGATCTCAGTACCTCATGTCCCACAGATCTATAAGCATGACTTTAGCTACAGGTGGCCCTGGAATGGTTAGGGCGGCCTATTCCTCGGGTAAACCAGCAATAGGGGTTGGATCGGGCAACACCCCTGCGGTTATAGATGAGACAGCTGATATAAAGATGGCGGTTAACTCCATCCTACTGAGCAAGACCTTCGACAACGGCCTGATATGCGCCTCGGAACAGTCGGTGGTGGTGTGCGATTCTATATACAAACAAGTTCACGAAGAGTTTACTAAAAGGGGCGCAATAATACTCAACGAGGACCAAAAGAAGAGGCTCAGGGAGACGATATTAAAAGACGGCAGACTGAACGTTGATATAGTCGGTCAATCCGCATACAAAATAGCTAGGCTCGCTGGATTTGATGTTCCTGAGTCAACCAAGGTACTCATCGGAGAGGCAGACGAGATAGGGGAACAGGAGCCCTTTAGCTACGAGAAACTTTCCCCTATCCTGGGCCTTTACAGGGCGTCCGATTTTCAGGTCGCGGTGAAGAAAGCGGCAGATCTAGTTGATTTCGCGGGGCTAGGTCATACCTCCGTCCTCTACACAAAACCCGATAACAGGGAGAGGATAGCCTCTTTCAGCCAAAAAGTATCGACAGGACGAGTCCTAATCAACATGCCAAGCTCCCAGGGCGCTATAGGAGACGTATACAATTTTCGCCTTGAACCGTCTTTGACATTAGGATGTGGTTCATGGGGAGGCAACAGCGTCAGCGAGAACGTCGGCATAAGGCATCTTATAAACCTCAAGACGGTAGCCGAAAGACGAGAGAATATGCTCTGGTTTCGGGTCCCATCTCAGGTCTACTTTAAACCAGGATGTCTTTCACTGTCGATCAGGGAGCTAGAGGGTAGAAAAAAGGCTTTTTTGGTGACCGATAGGCCTATCTATGACCTAGGCTATGCGGAGAAGGTAACCAGACACCTTGAGGATATGGGCATGGAGATAGAGATATTCTCCGACGTGAAGCCCGACCCCGACATCTCCACAGTCCACAAGGGTCTCGAGAGGATGAAGGAGTTCAATCCCGACGTGGTCATAGCGCTCGGAGGGGGCTCTCCCATAGACGCGGCAAAGATCATGTGGCTTCTGTACGAACACCCAGAGGTGAGGTTTGACAGGCTATCCATGAGGTTTATGGACATAAGGAAGAGGGTCTGTAAGTTCCCCAAGATGGGCAAAAAGGCCATAATGGTGGCTATACCGACCACATCTGGGACTGGATCTGAGGTTACGCCTTTTGCCGTAATAACCGACGACTCTCAGGGAGTTAAATACCCCATAGCCGACTACGAACTGACCCCTGATATGGCGATTGTCGACCCCGACCTGGTCCTCACAATGCCCAAGGGAGTGACGGCGGCCTCAGGGATCGACGCGGTCACCCACGCGTTGGAGGCTTTGGCTGCAACCACCGCCACCGATTACACCAACGGAATCGCTATGGAGGCACTCAAGATACTTTTTGAGTATCTCCCTCAGTCCTACAGGAGCGGAGCTTCAAACCCTGAAGCCAGGGAAAAGGTACACTACGCCGCGACCATGGCGGGAATGGCCTTCGCAAACGCTTTTCTCGGGCTATGCCACTCCATGTCACACAAGCTTGGATCGGCATTTCACGTGGCACACGGTGTCGCAAACGGCATCCTCATAACCGACGTGATAAGGTTCAACATGGAGGCAGCGCCAAGAAAACAGGCGGCGTTCCCCCAGTACAAGTACCCTAACGCTAAAGAAAGGTATGCCAGAGTCTCCGACTACCTTGGATTGCCCGGTAAAACCGACGACGACAAGGTAAACTCCCTCATCCAGGCGATAGAGAAGCTCCGTAAGGACCTGGATCTCCCCGCTACGATAAGGGAGGCAGGGGTCAACGAGGCGGAGTTTATGGCTAAAGTGGACGAACTGAGCGAGCTGGCCTTCGACGATCAATGCACCGGAAACAACCCTCGCTATCCTCTTATATCTGAGATAAAAGAGCTATACATAAAGGGATTCGGTAAATAGATAAAAAACCGGAGGATCGGCCTAAGGCCGGTCCTCCGGTTTTAGTCTATAGCTATATCAGTGGCCGTGATCGTGGCCCATATCGTCGTGACCCCTCTCAGGCAAAAGAGGCTTCCCAACCTTTCTAAAATAATCGTTTAGGGCCTTGGTTATCGCCTCTTCCGCCAGGACAGAACAGTGCATCTTGACGGGAGGCAGGCCATCTAGGGCCTGGGCCACCGCTTTATTGGTGAGAGCGGCCGCCTCGTCCACGGTCTTACCCTTTATCATCTCCGTAGCCATGCTCGAGGAGGCTATGGCGGAGGCACAGCCGAAGGTCTTAAACTTGACGTCCACGATGATATCGTCCTCGACCTTGAGATATATCTTCATAATATCCCCACATTTGGCGTTGCCAACCTCGCCGACCCCGTCGGGATTCTCGATCTCTCCCACGTTTCTGGGATCTCTGAAATGGTCCATCACTATCTCGCTGTAAAGCACGATCAAATCCCCTCCTGTCTCTTAAGAAAATCCTCCCAGAGAGGGGACATGGCCCTTCTCCGCTCAACTACCCTAGGTAGGTACTCCAATAAGCTATCGACGTCCTCATCGGAGCTATTCCTGCCTAAGGTCAGCCTGACCGATCCGTGGGCCATCTCGTGGGACAGGCCTATGGCCATGAGCACGTGAGAGGGGTCCAGGGAGGCGGAGGCACAGGCGCTGCCCGTCGAGGCGGAGAAACCTCCGTCGTCT
>CAYNAN010000058.1:0-14670 GCA_964395085.1 uncultured Synergistaceae bacterium | reverse complement strand
AGCTTCTCCGACGAGACCTCCGGAGCCCTGTAATACCCTCCAAATACCGACGGGCCCTTCAGCCACAGTATGCCGTCTTCACCTGGGCCAACTGGGTTCCCCTGAGGATCCCTGACCTCCCATGAGTAGCTGGGCAGGACCTTGCCTATGGTACCCAATTTCCTCTCATCGTAGTTTTTGTTGACCGCCACGACAGGGGAGCATTCGGTGGTACCGTAGCCCTCCAATATGGGTACGCCCAGGTACTCAACCGAGGATGAGTCCAGCTCTAGGTTAAGTCTGTCCCCTCCTGTGACAACCATCCTGACGGTCTCGGGCCTTGGGGCTCCGTGTTGGATGGCCCTTTTCAAAAACTCCACCATGGCCGGGACCAAAAGCAACACCGTGGCTCCAGCAGAGTGTATGGCTTCCAGTGTAGCAGCAGGCGGCATGAAAAGAGGGACTATAACCTGCCTCGCCCCCTTGGCCAGGCCGATTAGCCCTCCCAGGGTTAATCCAAATGAGTGGAAGTTAGGCAATACCCATAGGATTCGGTCTTCGATGGAAAAGCCGAGAAAATCCCAGCACTGCTCCACGTTGTCCAGGAGATTCCCGTGGGACAGAGGAACCGCCTTGGGAAGACCTGTTGTCCCTGAGGTGGCAAATATAACGGCCATATCCGGGTCGGTCCTCTCAGCTCCAGCCCTACCAAAAACATCGACCAAAGCCCCATCGGCTACGATCGACGAGGAAGGATAGGATTCTATAGACTCAGCTGTTTTACCGTCTCCCTCCAGATAAACCACTGAAAAAGGATCTATCAGCTCCAGCGTCGGCAGCAGAACCTCCGAACCGGCCCTGTGGTTTAACGGCACCATCGTCCCACCTAGCCTCCACACCGCTAAGGCGAGGGCCAAGAAGGCTGGACAGTTGGGCACCAGCGTCACCAGCCTGTGCCCACTTCCGAAGCCAGCCTCGGACAGCTGCCTCTCGTCCTCGTTGGCCATGGAGTGCAGTTCTTCCCTGGCGATCCAATGACCGCTCCACCATACAGCCTCTCCCGAGGGGTCCCCCTCCAGGGCCCTTTGAATTAGCTCCTCCAGCCTTCCTGTGTTGCCATGATTATCCCCCATCGTTACCGCCTCCTGTAGCATAAGTGGTCTAGCACCACAGAGCTTTTTACGCTCAAAAAAGAATCTAGACGGTCATTTTAGTATGAATCGATGGGTATGTCCAAAAAATAGGGACAGGAAAATTGGAACAATCCGCCCAGCCCAGTGGTATCATAAAGGTGGACTACTATAGAAAATTTGGAGGGACATCGATGGACAGGTACGAGTCGCTGGTAAAAAAATTAGACGAGCATATAGAGAAAAGATCCGCTAAGGCACAAGCCATAAGCGACGATTTAGCCGCCAATCCTGAGCTAGGAGGACAGGAATTTCGCTCCAGCGGCATAATGGCGGATTTTCTAAAAGAAGAGGGCTTCAATGTAGAGATACCCTTTATGGACATACAAACGGCCTACAGAGGGATCGTTGGAGAGAGCGGTCCCATAGTCGCACTTCTGGCCGAATATGACGCCCTGCCCGGGCTTGGGCACGCCTGCGGCCACTGTCTAAGCGGCTCTATGAGCCTCTTAGCTGGATCCGCCCTAGCTCAGATAGCAAAAGAGGCAGGGGGAACGGTATGGGTCGTGGGAACACCATCGGAGGAGACCGACGGAGCCAAGGTCACCATGGCCGCCTCGGGACTTTTCGACTCGGTCTCGTTGGCCACGATGATCCACGCCAGTTCAAATAACTCCCTGGTCAGGTACAGGAGCATGGCCATGGACGCCCTGGAGTTCCGGTTTAAGGGCAAGGCCGCCCATGCCTCCGGCTCCCCCTGGGAGGGCAGAAACGCCTTAAACGGAGTGCAGCTTCTGTTTCACGCTCTGGACATGATGAGACAGCACGTCAAGCCTGACGTCAGGATACACGGGATAGTCACCGACGGAGGAGCCGCCCCTAACATAGTGCCTCAGTCGGCCTCGGCGAAGTTCTACTTCCGCGCCCCGTCCAGGACCTATCTCAACGGAATAATGGAGAGAGTCTTGGACTGTGCCAGGGGAGCCGCGCTAGCTACTCAGACGGAGGTATGGTGGGAGAACGTCGAGTTCAGCTTCGACGAGATGATCCCCAACGATCCGGCAGAGTCCATGATGGAGTCCATATTCCACGAGATGGGAGTGCCCTTCGAGGATCCAACCTCACCTTCCGGCTCTAGCGACGTGGGCAACGTCTCTCAACGTTGCCCAGCCCTTCAGCCGGAACTGGCCATAATGGACAGCTATGCGGCCCATCACACGGTGGAGTTCGCACAAGCTGTCACCACGGAGAAGGCTCACAGAGCCATGGAGCTAGGGGCCAGGATAATGGGACGAGCAGCCATAAAAACCTGGCTGGACAGCGATCTTAGGAAAGCTATGAGAGGGCGGATAACCCAATCCGACTGATGACAAAAAAAGGAGGACCTCATGGCGACGCGGAGCTTTTTTAAATTAACACTAAGAGACGTTGAAACTACAAAAGAGCCTCAACTGAAAAAGGTTTCCCTGTTCCTCTTCGTCGCCATGACAGTTTTTATGGCATTTATATCCGGTCAGCTATGGATGGATCGCAGGGCAATAGAGAGACAGGAGAGCTCCTTCAACAGACATCAAGCCAGACAGATAATGATAGCCAGACAGGCTATGGAGGACCACCTGAGGTCCATAATAAACAGGATATCCATCATGGCGGTCACCACGGTGTCCGAATCGCTCAAGGCGGACTCGTTCCACTTTATCCAGGATGGCATGACCACTTTGGTCAGGTCGAACGACGATATCCTAGCGTTGCTTTTCAGGCTTGACGCCCGAAAGGACAGGGTCTTCTCGTATCACAGACCTCTTTCCCCAGGCTCTACAGCTCTCAAGCTGGGGAACTCAGCGTTGGAATGGGATAATTATATGAAAAACGCTTCCTCCCCCATAAGGGTGGATAACGTCACCATAATAGACCACCACCCCCTGATGACGGTTGTCATAAATATCTACTCGGCGAAAGGGGAGAAAAGGGGGCAGATCGTCGCAGTAATAGACCTCACCGCTGGAATAAACCGCTATATGGTTCCGCTCAGGGGAGGGCTGAGGGGCTCGGCCTATCTGATGGACGACAAGGGAATCGTACTTTATCACCCCATGATGTCCATGATAGGGATGCAGGTTAAAGACGTAGTCCTTCCTGAAAAGCCAGGCGACCGATCCTGGGAAATGATATACGACCAACCCAGCGGCTCAGGTAGCCACATGGAGACTGGCCCAGGAGGGGTTGAACCCACCAGGAAACTGGTGGTATGGGACACCATAAGAATCCTCAACTACAGCTTCGTCATGGTACTGTCCACACCAGACAGGGATATAGACGTAATAGTCAAGGAAGACAGGGCCCTGCGTTTTCTGCTAGGGATATTCTTGGTAGGGACAGCGGCGACTTCCCTTCTCTGGTGGAGGGAGCTATCGCACAGAAAAGAGCTCAGGAGAAGCGAGGCCAGATATCAGGCCATAATAGATGACCAATACGAGCTGGTCACACGATTCACCCCCGATGGGATATTCACCTTCGCTAACGACGCCTACTGTAGGTTTTTCAGTCTAGATCAGCACAGGCTGCTGGGAGCTCATCTGAGCGATATAAGACCTCAAGGGGACGTCGACACCATAACGAGGCTCTTTCGCTGTATATCGCCGGAAAACCCCTCCAACCTCAACGAGGAGAGGATAGAGCTGCCGGACGGGACGGTGAAGTATCTGAGCTGGAGCAACAGGGGGATATTCGACGACTCTGGCCACCTGATCGAGGTCCAGGCCGTCGCCAGGGACGTCACGGACAGAAAGAACGTCGAGATAGCCCTCCAGGAGGAGGCCCTCCAGCTTGAGAAACTGAACAGGATGGCCCAACAGCTCACTGCCACCGAGTCGAGGTCCGAGCTGGTCAAGATGTTGCTCTCCGCCCTGACCAAGGACATGAATCTCCTCTACGCCAGCCTCACGCTTAACTCCGAGGACGGATCTAAAAGGGTTTACGGAGAGGGACGGACCGACCAGTCGGCAAAGCTTGAGGGAGAACGACTCAACAGTCGTTCGATCCCTCTGGTGTTCCGCGATAAAGATCTGGGGTCCATAGACGTAAAGACGGAAAATCCATTAAACGAGATGGAGATCAGGATGATATCGATCCTGGCGGACCACACAGCAGGGCTTCTCGAGCTCAAGTCTATAATGGAGATTAGAACCCAAGAGGCATTGGTTGACCCTTTGACCAACATATGGAACAGAAGGTTCATACTGAAGCACCTTGAGAGGGAGGGAAGCAGGATCCGCAGATACGACGAGAAAGCCAGCCTCGCCCTGGTAGACCTGGGTGACTTCAAGCTCGTAAACGACCTTCACGGGCACGAGGCAGGTGACGCCACGCTGCGCAAGGTGGCGAAGATCCTGGAGGAGACTACGAGAAGCTCCGATATGGTAGCAAGATACGGGGGGGACGAGTTCCTCATCTACATGCAAAACACCAATCCCCACCAGGCGGCTGTGGTGATGGCCAGGGCAGCGCAGGTAGTCGCTGTGAGGGACTTCCCCTACCCAATAGTCCTGGACTACGGCATATCGGGGATTCCGGAGGATGGATCGGATCTGCTGGAGATAATCAAGATCGCGGACAGAAGAATGTATCTCGCCAAGTCCAAGAGAAAGCAGAAGATCTTCTCCTAGACCTTGATTTTTTTCAAAAAACAGATATATTGGAAATGAGGAAATAGGCAGGAAGAAGGGGGGGATAAAGGTGATTGCCTCGGTCAGCGACGGTCGTTGGACGATCAACCAACAGCTCTTCAGAAGAACTCTGGAGGGCGCCGTTCCTATGCCGTCCGATAGAATTACCGACAGATCCCCGTTTCATAGCATCGAGGAAGGGCAGGAGAGGGCCGAATCGGTGGGCATGGTTCAAAATCAGAACGACATGTCCCAGCTTGAGGCATGGTCGGAACAGAGGATCGACAGCTCCATAACCTCCTGTTGGGATGTCAGACCCAACCTATACCAACACACACTGACAGAGGCCTCATCCGGCAGGATAAAGCTACAGTACCCACCGGACGAGCATCTGACCAGGTTAAGGGCGATGAAGGCCTATTGGGCCAAAGGTTTTGAGGCCCTAGGTAGTTATTTCGACTCTCCCCTCTGACCGTAAAGCTGTTTATACACGAAGAGATTTCCCAGGACATTTTTGACGTAGCCTCTGGTCTCGGTGAAGGGAATCCCCTCCATCCAGAGATCCAGGGGCTTTTTTCCTGAGTTTCGATTCCACTTGTTGACGTTCCCCCCACCGGCGTTGTAGGCCGCCAGCGCCCATTCCAGCCTGGGATAGGTCCTTATTAGCCTGGAGATATGGGCTGTCCCAAGCGTGACGTTGTCCCTTACGGAGAAGACGTCGTACTTGCCCATCTTAAGGGTCTCAGCCTCCCATTTAGCGGTTCCGGGCATTAGCTGCATAAGTCCCGATGCCCCGACCCAGCTTACCGCGGAGGGGTTGAAGGCGCTTTCTTGCTTCATGATAGACCATACGACCTCAGGTTCAACGGAGAACCTAGCGGCTGCGGATCCGACAAATGAGGCAAATGGACGAGGGTGGAGAAACCGTACCAGATCCACGGGAAAGCCCTTACCTCCCACGGTAAAGGGCACAAGTGGACGGGCGGCACGATAGGCCTCGTCCTCCTGTCCCATCCAGCTGGCCAACCAGGCACCGTTGTACCTCTCGTTTGGGTCGGAGCTGTTGGACCTAAGCATCTTGGAGTGGAGTGCGAAACCCCACCTCTCCAGCTCGTTCTCGACCCTCCGGAGGGTCTTCCCTTGGTCGTCAAAGCTCAGGGCGTGATCTGGGACAGCCATAAAGGAATAGACCGACAGAGGATGTTTTTTGACAAGTTCGTCGAAAGTACCCTTGGCCTTTTTAACCTCTCCAAGCTTTTCGAGGCATCTCCCAGCCCAATACAGGTGCTCGGCGAGACCGGATGCCCTACCGTCCGAGGCCTTTCGGAATAGCTCCAGAGCTCCTCTGTAGTCTCCGTCGTCCCATCTATCCCACGCTCTCTCCCATAGTATGCTGGAGGCGGCCTTAGAGCTTGGGTGGTTCTTTATTATCCTGTCCTGCTCCTTCACCCTTTCATCGCCACTCAGCAAAGACGCGTAGGACAAAGACGCGGTCAAAGCCCCATCACCGGGAAGTTCCCGAGAGGCCCTGTAGAGGATCTTTAGGGCTTTCTCCCTGTGGCCCTTCTCGCCTATCAGGGATATCCGCTTGGTCCCCCTAGCGATGAAATCGCTTCCGTCCATGAATATCAGACGAGACAGAAGGGGAAGGGCCTCGTCGTACCTTTTGAGACGATATAAGCTCATCGAACGATAATAGAGCGAGCTCTGGGCAAAGGGACCTGACAGGGGAACCTTCGAAAGATACTTTATAGCCTCGTCGTCCCGCCCCTTGAGGTAGGCAGCGTAGCCGAGGCGATAGGACCTCTCCCTGGAGTCAGGGGCCTTCTTGAAGAGGGCCAGGGCCTTACCGTTCAACGCCCTTATCCTGAGCATAGCCGAGGCGTCCGCCAACGACGGGTCTGGGAACGACATCAGCTGCTCAAGGCTCTGGGCCTTGAGGGTCCCGTCGTCGGTGGACTCCACCATGCGCCGCAACCATTTACGACGCTCTTCGTCGTTGGTGGTGAGCCGGGAGAGGGAATAGCAGACATAGTAGACGAGATCCTCAGGAGGAGAGGACAGATAGAGGGAGAGAGCTGAGTCATAGGCCTCTTTGATCCTGCCGGTCCTCTCAAGCCCAAGAACGTAGAGCATAGATCCATAGGGGGCGACCTTAGCCGGATACCTGTCCTTTAACGACTCGATTATGGTAAGGGCATCGGCCCACTTTCCCTGTGTCCAAAGGCCGTTGGCTATTAGCGACATCTCTCTGTCGGAGATATCGCTTGAGGCCATGGCGGGAAGCTCATCCCATCGTCTCTCCCAGAAAAGACGATCCACCTCCGAGGCTATCGCACTTCCCACGGAACAAACGAGCAACAGACACGCCAATACACCTGCTTTTATCGCAGAACTTCTCATGAAAAGCCCCCTCGTTTCTTTAATCTCATGTAAAACACACCAGGGAGTGGCTCATGACCGAGAAAAAGAGATATAATTCAGCCAGAACCACCTAAACGGAAAGGAGGACCTCACGATGATAAGTCGCTCCCTTATAGAGCTTATTTTTTCCTCCTCGAGCATCGAGAGGTGGAACGACCATCCCAGGCCGGTCCAGTTTACCGAGATGGCCAAACAAGCTCACAAGTTCATTATAGCCTACGTGATAGGAAGACACGAAGAGGATCAAGGGATTCAGGTAAGCTGGCAGAACCTCATAGAGGGGTCGGTGTTCGAGTTCCTCCACAGGGTGGTCGTAACCGACATAAAACCTCCCATCTTTCACCGGTTGATGTCGGACGACGCCCAGAGGAACCAGCTCAACCGGTGGGTTATGGGAAAACTGCGCCCTCTGCTCGACCCCTTACCGGGAGGGCTATCGGCCCGATGTGAGACATACTTCTCCTCCGACGAGGCCTGCTTCAGGGAGAAGAAATACCTGAAGGCAGCCCATTACCTGGCCACGAAGTGGGAGTTCGACTTCATCTATCTGTGGAGTTCGCCAATATACAGGATAGAGAGGACGAAAGAGGAGATTTACAGACAGGTCATGGAACACAAGGACATAGAGGCGGTCAGGGAAATACTGAACGAGGGAAAACCCTCTGAGCCTGGCGGGCTAGCCGACTTTATATCCCTGGTAGGACAGCTGCGCTTCCAGAAGAGATGGGCTCAGACCCCCAGAATTCCACAGACGTCGGTGTTGGGACACCTGTTGCTGGTGGCTATACTCTCTTGGCTGGTTCTATGCGAGCTTGATGGATCGGAAAGAAGACGCTATAACGCCTTTTACGGAGGGCTCTTTCACGACCTGCCGGAGGTACTGACCAGGGACATAGTTTCTCCGGTAAAAAGGTCGGTAGAGGGATTGGACCAGATGATAAAGGACCTGGAGATGGAGGCGATCTCCCAGGAGGTGCTCCCCCTAATTCCTCTCTCATGGCATGATGAGATACTCTCCTTCGTGAAGGACGAGTTCGAGAACAGGGTGAGGTCAAGCGAAGGAGTCTCCATTATTGGGGAACCCGATCAGGAGGACCTGAACCACGGAGATGTCATCGACGGAAAGATCGTAGAGGCCTGCGACAAACTGGCAGCGTTCATAGAGGCGTCCGAGTCCATCAGGATAGGGATAAAGTCATCTGAGCTCTTCGACGGCAAGAGAAACATCTACGAAAAGTACTCCAACAGGACGGTGAACGGATACCCTGTCGGGATACTTTTCGATTACTTCAGGTAGAAAGGATCGAATTCTACATGTCTGAGACAAAGGAACAAGCCCCTCTTACTGAGAGCGAGGGCGAGGACAGAAAGCCCCCGCTGCTCAAGAGGTTTGGAAAAAACTTCGTGACCGGTCTGATGGTCTTTTTACCCCTCGCCATACTGATATTCATAGTGAGGCTCCTGATACAGACCGTGACGGTCATAGGCAAGACCCTTTTCGGTTTTACCGAGTCGATGGAGGCCACCTTGGTGATCTTCTTCCTGCTGGTGATGGTTATAACCTACGCTGGAAGCAAATTCTCAAGGCGAGAGAGATGGACGTTAAACTCGCTGGAAAAGGCCATCATAGCGATACCACTGGCAGGATCGTGGTACGAGACCATAAAAGACCTGGTGGGATCCTTCACCGGGACAGGGAAGACCGACGCCTATCTAGGGGTGGTACAGGTCCCGGTAGGGAAAGGCCACGTACTGGGATTCGTCACCAGAAAAGACAGGGGGCCGGATGGATCGGTTACCCTCAGCATATTCATGCCTACATCCCCCAACCCCACGTCGGGCATAGTCCTGTTCTTCAAAGAGGAGGACGTGAAATACGTCGACATGCCTCCTGAACACGCTTTCAAGATAATAATATCGCTGGGGCTTAAGCGTTGAACACCCCTGTGCTGATGTATTTATCCCCCCTGTCCGGCAACACAGTGACGATAAGCCCATCATGGCCGACCTCCTCGGCCAACTTAAGGGCCGCAACGTAATTGGCACCGGAGGAGATACCTGCGAAGACCCCCCACCGGTCCAACAGCTCCATCGTCCCGCTCCGAGCGTCCAGATCCTCCACAGGGAACACCCTGTCAACCAACGATACGTCCAGAGTCGAGGGGATGAATCCGGCCCCTATGCCCTGGATCCCGTGGGAGCCGGGGAGACCGCCGGACAACACCGAGCTGGACGATGGCTCAACCGCCACCACCTGAACGTCGTGTTGAACCGCCCTCAGAGCCCTGGCCGTGCCCGTGAGTGTTCCACCGGTCCCTACGCCGGCGACAAAGCCGTCTATCCTCCGTCCCCACAGGTCCTGAAGCACCTCCGGGCCTGTGGTGACCTGATGGGCCCAGCTGTTGCCGGGGTTTGAGAACTGGTCCATCATCAGGGCACTGGGATTTTCCTCCGCTATCTCCCTTGCCCTCTCCACAGCACCGGTCATCCCCCTATCGGCAGGGGTCAGCTCTAGCTTCGCCCCGTAGGCGGAGAGAAGGTCTCGCCTCTCTTTGGACATCGACTCGGGCATGGTGAGAATCACATGAAGGCCAAGTGCCCTGCCCAGCATGGCAAGGGCTATGCCTGTGTTGCCGGAGGTGGGCTCGACTATGACGGTGTCGTCCTTGATCTGTCCCATCTCCTCCGCACGCCTTAGCATCCCCCAGGCCGCCCTGTCCTTTATGGACCCACCTAGGCCATTTCCCTCCAGCTTGAAGGCTATCTCACCGCAGTCATCATGGGGTCTGACCACCATCATAGGCGTCTTACCGATAGCCCTTGCGTTCATCAAACCGTCCACCCTGTAACTCATCATGCGACCTCCTGTCCAGTAGATGACCCTAAAAGGGCCGCCATCTCCTCGATACGACGTTCCAACTCCTCTACCCGCCTGAGAAGGGGGCCGGAACCGTCCCTTATCCTGGCCTGCTCCCCGGTTACTGTCGATCCAGGAGGAACGTCCTCCAGGACAACGCTCCCGGCACCGACCTTGGCTCCATTCCCTAAGGAGATAGGACCCAACACCTGGGTTCCAGCCCCTACGACCACGTTATCCTCGACTGTAGGGTGACGCTTTCCGACCTCACCGCCCCTTCCTCCAAGGGTAACCCCGTGGAACAAAGACACGTTGTCGCCTATCTCAGCGGTCTCACCTATAACCACTCCCATGCCGTGATCTATAAATAACCCTCTTCCTATCGAGGCACCGGGATGGATCTCTATTCCGGTCAACCAACGACCTAGATGGCTTATGAGCCTCGGCACGACCGGAATTTTCCTGACGTGAAGAGCGTGAGCCAGCCTGTAAATCCAAAGAGCGTGGACTCCGGGATAGCACAGGGCAAACTCACCAACTCCCCTCCACCCAGCTGGCAACGCCGGATCGTTTCTCCTGACAGCCTTCCAGTCCTCCGCTATAGCCCTTGTAAATCCCATATCCTTGCCTATCATTCATCGGACCTCCTTTAAAAAAACTCCGGCGGTCCAAGACGAAAAAAAACGGAACCGCCTAGGGCGATCCCGTTTTAAGCCTGATAAATCAGGTGTATATTCGTCGAGAGATGACGTTCCGTCTCCGGACCGCAACGGGCCATATGCCCCGCAGTCCAGGACTGCGGTGGATTAGTCGAGCATCCACCGACAACAACAGTTAACGTCTATGAAACGAATAAGCATCGTTCAATCTCTCCCTCTAAGTCTGTTTCACTGGAGATTACCACAGATCGACCGGAAAGGTCAAGTGTGTTGTAGAATATATCCCTGACCCACAAAACGATATCGGGAGGATGTAATATGACCAAACCGCTGATAGCGATAGCGTCAAACCTGGATTTCAAGGAGACCACAGAGAAGATAGATCTGAACAGGGCCTACTCCGACGCGGTGGTAATGGCAGGGGGGCTGCCCATAGTGGTCCCAATAACCTCAGACGTCAGAGACATGGAGACCTACCTCTCGCTGGTGTCAGGCCTTCTACTCCCTGGAGGGGTGGACATAGATCCGCTGGCGTTCGGCGAGGAGCCAGTGCCTGGTCTTGGCGAGGTTAGGCCCGAGCTTGACGAGTTTCATCTGACCATGGCGAGGATGGCCCTGGACAGATCCATGCCGATCCTGGGTATATGTCGGGGAGAACAGGTCCTGAACGTCGCGGCAGGGGGGACCCTCATACAGCACATAGAGCCAAAGGACGGTGTGGTCAAACACCTACAGACCGTCAGGCGATTCCATCCCTCCCACTCGGTCGAGGCGGAAAAGGGAACTATAATAGAGTCCGTGCTGGGAAGCTCCTTCGTCGTAAACAGCTTCCATCATCAGGCGGTGGGCACGCCAGGCAGGGACGTGAGGGTATCAGCCAGGGCCAAAGACGACGTGATAGAGGCCATAGAGGTCCAGGGTAACCCCTTCGCGGTAGGGGTCCAGTGGCATCCCGAGGCAATGCTGGAGGGCGTAGACAGATCCATGCTGCCCCTTTTCGAGCGTTTTGTGTCCGCCTGTAATTAGCAACGAGAAAGCCCAGGCGGTTTTCCCGCCTGGGCTGCTTTTATTCCAAGGAAGAAAATATTTCCTCGTACATCGCCCCATCAACGTTCAGGACCAAGCAGGCGGTACGCCACAGGCTGAGATCCTTCCTCCAGTCGTAGAAGTTGTTGACCCGCTGGGCAAAGGTGTTCGGGGTCCAGGAGGAAACGTCATAGCCAAGGGACTCGAACATCTCCAGCATGTATTCGGCAACGTTTATCCGCTGATCGTCGGTGGTGTCGCCGTACCACTGTTGCTCCCCCGCCTCCATGAGCTCGGAAAAACCCTGACGACTTCCCCCCATAATGGCCATAATTTCGTCCCTGTCCGTTGACTCTCCCTTGGTGAACTCTGTGGAATCGGACTTGACCGAGCCCAGCCACTTTCCCACAAGCTCCTGGTCCTCTATCCTGTAAACCGCCAAAGACGAAGCCTGATCGATCCATCTCTCATCCAAAGAGGGCATATCGACGTCGATGACAAGGGAATCACCGGCAAGCTCGGCATGCTCAAAAAGGGTCACCTTGTATCCAGGCCGGACCCTGATCGAGGCCATACTGTCGTTGGGGAGGTCGAAGAGCATCCTGGGGTTCTCCGCCTCCCTGTCTATCTTCCACCAAAGATCGTACTCCCCCGTCGCGTAGATCTCCCAGGAAGTACCCTGAAAATCCGCCTCGGTGTAGGCTATGGCGATACAGTTATCCCTATTGGAACAGAAGCCAACCGACACGAGGCAGAAAACAGCTAAAGAGGATATAACAAGCGACAAAAATATTTTTTTCTTGCCCAACATGATCATTCCCCTTAATTGGATGGGCTGTATTCCGAGGTCATGGACACCATCACGTAGGTGTGTTTTTTGCCCCACATGGCCTCTTTTATCGTGGCGCTGAAGGTACCGTAGATATCCTCTGGGTCGTCGGCGTTGTATATCTCGCCCTGCAATTCCCAGAGTCCCTTCTGTGGGCTGGATGCCGTTTTGACCCTTGCGTACCATGGAGCCTCACCATCGGCGCCGAAAAAGCTGAAATAGCCGTCCTTGAAAAAATAGGGGGGATCGGACTGATCCACCGATCTGTCCGCCTTTATCTTTATCCCGAAGTACTTACGCACCGATTCCTCGACGTAGGCCGCCTTGATCCGCAGTTCCCCCGTATCTCCAGGGTTGTTCTTGTTCTGTTGAACACGGCTTTTGAAATTATTTATATAGTTGTGCCAGATCCCGAAGCGCACTAGGTCTGGATAGCTATCGGGATGGGACATCTCCTCCACGTTGACCTCCATAAAGCCAAGCTCCGTGAAATTGCTCAGGAACAGGCTCATATCCTTGAGTTCCTTCTGGGTCGGAGCGGCCAAGGCCGGTCCAACGCATATCAAGAGAGCCATACAGGTAGCCAAAAAACCATGCTTCATGTAAAATCTCATCGTAATCGTCCTCTTTTAGCCAGCCGCAGGGATCGGCACAGAAATGGTAACGTCCTCGATCTTCTGTTCATCCTTCCAGTCTACTGCTTCCTTCACCGAACGCTTTAAAACCTCTATTACCTCCCCCTCGAAATTCACACCTACAAGCATGTAATCCTCCGTCTCGGTGGCATCCATGACGCTGAAGAGCTCCTCCATGGCAACGTCGTACATCATCACCGAAAGCCAGCCCTCCTGCTGATCCATGGCGTCCCCTCTGGGCCCTTTAGCGGCGTCGTCCATGGTGAAAACTAACCGATATGGATCTAGCCAGCAGGTCTCTCCGATAATCTGGAAGGACTTTTTTTTCTCGAAACCATCCATGGTGTAGAGGATAAGCTCCTGAGAAACATCGGTACCGAAGCTGATGGTTATCATCTCACCGTCGGGGCTGAGGGATACGTTACAGTATGCAGCCCCCTCAAAGGGCAGGAACCCAAGAGGCTCCTCAAGCTCGTTGAAGAAGTATATGCCGCTTTTGGAGCCCTTCATCGCGTCGGAAAGCTCGGGATCCACGATTATCCAGGAATACATGCCGCTATCGGTACTCCAGTATGCAGGCTGATCCTCCTCCAGTTTGATCTCTTTGCCGTCGGCGTTAACCCTAAAGGCAGACCCCTCCTTGAGAACGTAGCTTTCCTGTGCTGCCAGAGCTGGAAGGGCCAGCAGAACCGACATGATCGACGCCAATAAAAACACGCGAATATCTCTTTCATTTATGTTCACGATAAACCACTCCTATCCAATTTTTTGTTTTCGCCGCCTACATCACAGCTATTTAGGGCCAAGGGATATCGGCGTCTCCATCTGTGAAGCGTAATTTTTCTATTTCTCCGTTGCGAAGCAGGGTCAGATCTATGACCTTACCGTTAACCTTTATAGATTCGACAATCCCGGATAGATCCTCCGAGAGAGGAAGAAATCCCGAGTAGTCACCGTCGTCGTCAAAAAAGCATATCCCGGTAGGCTCCTTATCCAGGGCGTTGGAAGGGGTTATAGCTATCCACGCCACAAACCTGGGAAAGCCTCCCTCCACTGAGCTAAGCCCATCGGTATCCACTTGGGATGATCGAAAAACCCCTTGAACCCGATGAACTATATCCCCATCTCGAATCTCGTAGAAAAAACCCGATTCCGGTATGGGTTGCCTAAGGCCAAACAGCAAAAAGCCACAAAAAAGGACTGGAAGGGCTATTTTTTTTAATTTATTTTTAGTTTCCATGACTTACCTGTAGCGCTAGTACTACAGTTGAAGTAGACCGACCTGTAGTTCTTTCCGTTGGGGCATCCGTCGTGCTCGTAATACTTAAAGGCGTTCGAGATGACGTCCCAGCGAGTCCATCCCTCCGACCTTTTATGAACGGCCTCTCCACCTGACTGGACATGGTAGTAAATCCTGTTTTTAGGGTTATGCGGAACGTTGATGGTCCTCTCGCCCATTGGTTCAA
>CAYNAN010000057.1:0-14748 GCA_964395085.1 uncultured Synergistaceae bacterium | reverse complement strand
TTTATGAAGGGGGCTCAGTCCATCTTCGTGGGCTCTCTTATCCTGATCTTCGCCTGGGGAATAGGGTCGGCCATCAAGTCGGTTGGGACCGCGGGGTATATAGTCTCCGTCGCCGGTGACCTTCTCAGCCCGGGCTGGATACCCCTCCTAACATTCTTTGTCGGGGCGGTGGTGTCGTTCTGCACCGGCACTTCCTACGGGACCATGGGTATCCTGATGCCCATAGTGGTGCCTCTGGTGACGACGGTGACCGCTAACTCAGGCCTTGATCCGATGACCCACATGATCCCCACCATCGGGGCTGTGTTCGCCGGGGCGGTCTGGGGAGACCACTGTAGCCCTATATCGGATACGACCATAATGTCCTCTATGTTCAGCGGATCGGACCACATGGATCACGTTACTACCCAGGCCCCATACGCCATTCTGGCTGCGGTAGGTGCCGGTGTTGGTTACGTCGGTATCGCTCTGGGGTTGGGCTCGTGGGCCTGTCTCGCTCTGGCATCGGCTGTGACCTTGATACTCTTCCAGATCCTTTCCAGCCCTGTTGACGACTACAGGCTGGACGAGGCTCCCGTCGGTGAGGTTTCTACCGGGGCGGCGGACTGATATACTTGGGCTCGGGGCTGCACAGCTCCGGGCCTTTTTTTAGAAGGAGGTTTTATAGGTGGATTTTTGGAAGATGAACGGCAACGGAAACGATTTTGTGGTTATAACCAACCGCTCCGGCCTGTCCGATTCGGACCTGTCGGACCTGGCTAGGCGGGTCTGTCGTCGCAGGAGGTCCATAGGGGCGGACGGTATTTTGGTGGTTGAGGACTGCGACGGTTACGACTTCAAAATGAGGATATTCAACTCCGACGGTTCGGAGGGGGAGATGTGCGGCAACGGGGCCCGGTGTATCGCTCGGTACGCCTTTGAGACCGGTGTTGCAGCTGCGGACATGACATTTCAGACCTTGGCGGGGCCTATGAGGGCCTCGGTGAAGGGCTCCTTTGTCGAGCTTCACATGGGCACGGTTCCGTCGGTTCCCAGTGCGGTTCCCGTTGAGCTGACAGGATGGAGGGGGGAAGCTGGGGGAGACTTTATGACCGTAGGGGTTCCCCATCTGGTGGTATATCCAGGCGAAGGGGAGTTCTCCAGGGAGGATCTGGTGGCATGGGGCAGGGAGCTTCGGAACAGGACCGATCTTTTCCCTCATGGGACAAACGTGAACTTCTCCTCCCCTACCTTGGAGGGTGCTTTGAGGGTCGTTACCTACGAGAGGGGCGTCGAGGACCTTACCGACTCCTGCGGAACTGGGTCTGTGGCGTCGGCTATCTCTGCGGTGGTCAGGCTGGGTTTCAGCCACGAGGTCGAGGTGACGAACCCCGGCGGTGTTAACCGCGTGTCTCTGATCGATCGAGACCACGGTTTCGACGCAACCCTGGGTGGCCTTGCCCTGGTGGTGGCCAAGGGAACAATAGAGGAGGAGGCCTAGTTCGACTAGGCCTCCTCGTCCTTTTCTTCTTTTTCTTCCTCGTCCGGATCAAGTCCGAACAGGTCCTCTATGCTGATGTCCAGGGAAAGCTGGTGAAACTTGTCCGCTACCTCGATGTTGTGGAGAAAAAGCTTTTCCTCCGCCTCTCGGACCAGCTCGTTTTCCTCCGCCGCCTGGACGTCCGTCTCGAAGTGGACTGGGGAGTACTTCGTTGCTCCCGCTACCTGCTCAAATGCCTTGGGCTCATTCTTGTCGTGCTCGTCCTCTTCGCGCTTTTTCTCTCGACCTCTCTCATCGTCGGCCATTTGCATCACCTCCACCCTTCCTCACATACTATAACACCGGGAATCTAAGGTCAACGATTTTGTTTCATCGTCGTGCTATACTCAAACCGTAAAACCTATCATATAGGGAGGGATAAAATTGAGCAAAAGGAAAATAGCGGTCCTGTCGCTGGCTTTCGTCGCTGTGGTGGGAGTCGCCCTTTCTGTGACCGATCTGGGGACAGGGGTGGTTCGGGACCAGGCGATTAAGGCCCTCACCCAGACCCTTCAGGCCAAGGTCTCGTTGGGAGAGATATCGGGAAATCCCCTTAAGGGATATGCCCTCAAGGGGCTCTCTCTGATCAAAGACGGGGAGTACTCTCTGGATCTGCCCTCTTTGGAGGTTAAACCAAACCTGTTTGCCCTCCTGAGAGGCGGAGCCGTGGTAGACAGGGTTATCCTGTCCGGGGTATCGACCGATCTGGACCAGTTAATGGCCCTGGTTAACGGGTTGCCCAAGTCGGATGCACCTGGGCCGCCTTCGGTTCCGGTCGGGGCTGTGTCGGTGGTAAAGTCCTCTCTGGGGCTGCCAGGCGGGACTCTGGAGATAAAGGATCTCTCCGCCAGGTTCAAGGATGACCGAGGCCTTGCCTTCGACCTCGACCTGGACGTGGCCTACGGCGGACTTCCCGCCAAGGGAGTTGTTTCCGGCCTTTACGGGGGATCTTTCCTGACCTTGAGAGACCTCGATATTTCCGTGGGATCGGGCAAGGTCAAGACCCAGGGGGATGTGTTCCCGGACCTGGCCGCCAAGGGGGAGGTCCGGGATCTTAACCTAGCTGAGTTGGCTGGTCTGTGGCCGGATCTTGCCGGTGCGTCCTTCTCCGGGAAGGTGTCGATGGCCTTCGATGTGGGAGGCACTTTGGAATCCCCTGTGGTGAACGGCTCTGTCGGCTTCGACGGGGTTCTTGCCGCGATACCTGTTAGCGGTCTTGCCGGAAATTTTGCCTATCAGGATATGGCCCTGGATCTGCCGGACCTGAAGGCTGTCGTGGCTGGGGTTCCCTTGGCCGGGGCCCTGTCCTCTCGGTTTGGAGAAGAGCGGCCCATAATAGATCTGAAGATGGATGCCTCCGACGCCGATCTGGACAGGCTCAGGGCGTCCTATCCGCAGATCCCCAAGGAACTGTCCGGTGTCGTCCAGTCGCTGTCCGTGGCCCTGGAGGGACCAGTGGATAAGCTCAAGGGCACGGTGAAGGCCAGGGCGGAGTCCCTGAAGGTCATGGGATACGGCCTTTCTCAAAGCTGGGCCTCTGTGGCTCTGACCCCGGACGGCAAGGCATCGGTCTCGGCTAAGACGGTGTTTCAGGGGCAGCCAGCCTACTTGGAGGGAGGCATATCCTTCGGAAAGGGAGCCCCCGATGCCAAGCTGCTTTTCAAGGTCAGAAAGGTCCCGACGGACCTCATCGCATCCATGCTCAGCGGCCCTCTTCCCGTGTCAGGTCTAATCGACATGGACCTGTCCATAAAGGGAAATCTGGCCGAGCCTTCAATAACAGGAACGGTCAGCGCGCCGTCCCTTTCGGGGTTTGAGCAAGTCCTGGACGATCCGACAGTTAAGTTCGTTCTGAGAGGGACCGATCTGGACATTCCCTCCGCTCAGGCGAGCTGGAGAGGGGCTCCTATCGCGGTTTCCGGCAAGCTCTCGATGGGCGGTAAGGCTCCCTCTGGTTCCTTCAAGGGAGAGATGAAGGGATTGGACCTTTCGGCCCTGCCCGACCTAGCTTCTGGTCTGGTCGGTCGGATGGACGCTGAGTTCTCCCTGGACGGTGACCTGTCCGATCCCTCTGTGCATCTGGGGCTAAAGTCGCCCAAGGTTGCCATGCCCCAGATCTCTTTGGAGAAGGTGGATCTTCAGCTCAAGGGAAAGGCCGCCTCCTTGGCCCTTTCCGGCTCGGCGTCGGTGGCAGGTGGTAGCCTTGTGGCCTCGGGGTCGCTGGGATTTGGCGAGTCTCCAGTTGTGGACCTGTCCGTCAAAGGCGACGGTATAGGTATCGCCAAGCTGGTGGATCTGCCCCTGTCCGGGGCTCTCTCCGCTGTTCTGATCGCCAAGGGCTCCTTGGCGGAGCCGAACCTGACCCTGGACCTGTCCCTGCCCAAAGGGGTCGCCTGGGGCGTCGGGATAGAAGGTCTGGCTGCCTCCGTTGTGGGCAAGGGTAAGGCCTTTACCCTCAAGGAGGGGAAGGCGTCGGTTGGAGGAAGCCCCTTCACCGTAAGCGGTTCCTTTGACGGGGCGTCCTCCAAGGGCGAGTTCAGCCTGTCAGGGACCGACCTTGATCTCACCAAGGCCTCTCAGGGCCTGCCTGAAGCCCAGTCCTACGGCATCGGTGGCAAGGTCTCGGTGTCGTTCAAGGGGGCCTTGGACGACAAGGCTATGACCGGTTCAGGGTCGATAAAGGCCCCGGTCCTATCTGTGATGAATATATCGCTCAACAACGTCAGCTACCCCATCGAGATAAAGGGTAACAGGTTGACCGTGTCCTCCGCTTCGGCGGAGCTGTACGGTGGCTCGGTGACCGGCTCCGGTTGGGTTGACCTGGATAGCCTGAAGTTCTCCAAAAAGGTGTCCGTATCGGGAACCGACGTGGCCCCTCTCATAAGGGATTTCGCTGGGACCGATGGGACAGTGACCGGCATAGGCAAGGCTCAGTTTGAGGGATCAGGGATCCTGTCCCCCTTCAGCTTCAAGGGCAACGGCACAGCGGAGCTCGGTGGAGGTCAGGTGGTGGGATTCCCCCTGGCCCAGGTGGCAGCGTCACTTCACGGGACCGACGGCATCCGCTATCGTTTTGCCAGTGGGACCTTCCATCTGGTGAACGACGTGTTTACCCTGGATAAGGCCTCGATACAGGCCCACGACGGAGACCCAATCTACAGGTCCTTCGTGTCCTCCGGGGTTATAGGCCCTAACAGGAAATTGGCCCTAGACTGTGCTGGGGAGGTCAATATGAGGCTTCTTAACGCCGTGGTTGGAGCAGGCGTCGGTGGCGTACTAGGCGGAGGAGCGGGGACCATCGCTGCGATAATAGGTGGAGCCCTTGGAGGGGCTCAGCAGGGCATATCCAAGGACGATTTCAGGGATATCTCCTTCCAGGTCGTGGGGACGTTGGATTCCTCTTCCGTCAAAGGTCTGAAGGTTGGACCGTCCAAGATAGAGCCAGCTCCAGCTCAGGAGGCTCCTGCTGCGTCGATCACGCCTTCGTCGTCGGTCCCCTCTCAGCCTGTTCCTCAGGAGGAGCCCAAAAATCTGGAGGATCAGCTTAAGGATAAGCTGGAGCAGGAGGCAGGAAAGGTTCTCCAAAATATCCTCGGAGGGGGAAACTGAGCTGTATAATATCACCTTAAGGACACCTCTAAGAACGCCGATCCTCGGAGAGATCGTTCCGACAGAGCCCGTTTGAGCCCGTATTTTCGGCATGCCGCTTTTGAGTACTAATGGGGCGACAGGACGTCGCCCCAAGCCGAGGGGGCACAGGACGTGCCCTCCGAGGCGGTTCGTACGGAACAGGCAGGTCGAAAATACGCCTGGGCGAGACAGGGCACAGGCGGGACGGTCTCTCCGAGGAGACTCTAACGTGATCTTTTAGAGCTGCTCTTAAGCTATTACAACCGTATCGGGGTGAGCTATCATGGATAGGTCGGATCTCAAAAACTGTCGTAGGATAGTGGTCAAGGTTGGCACAAGCACCATAACTCACGACACAGGTAAACTTAATTTATTGCGCATGGAGAGGCTTGCCAGGGCCCTGTCGGACCTGCATAACCAGGGCAAGGACGTTGTCCTAATAACCTCCGGCGCGGTCGGGGCTGGCGTCGGCCGTATGGGGCTCAGGGAGCGACCGTCCACTTTGCCGATGAAACAGGCCCTTGCGGCTGTGGGACAGGCCTCGCTGATGCAGATGTACGAGAAGTTTTTCGGTGAGTACGGCCAGACCGTGGGGCAGGTGTTGCTCACCAGAGACGCCTTCGACGACCGACCAAGGTATCTGAACATAAGGAACACCCTCTGTGGTCTTCTGGAGCTCGGGGTGGTCCCCATAATCAACGAGAACGACACCGTGGCGGTGGAGGAGATAAAATTCGGTGACAACGATACCCTCTCCGCTCTGGTGGCGGTGGCGGTCCAGGCGGACCTGTTGATAATACTGTCCGACATAGATGGCCTTTACGACAAGAACCCAAAGGAGAACCCCGACGCTGTGTTGCTTCCTGTGGTGGAGCACATATCGGACTCCATAAGACAGAACTCTACCGGCAGAGGCTCCAGCTTTGCAAGCGGCGGAATGTACACAAAATTGGCCGCTGCTGACATCGCCCTTCCCGCTGGCATTCCCATGGTTATAGCAAGCGGAGGGGAGGACAGGGTCGTCAGGCGGGTGGTGGAGGGGGAGCACCTCGGGACCCTTTTTCTCCCGGCCCAGGAGGGTCGGCACGGCAGAAAAAGGTGGATAGCCTCCGGGGCCAGACCCCAGGGGGTTTTGGTTATAGACGACGGAGCGGTTCTGGCCCTGAAGGACAGGGGAGGGAGTCTTCTTCCCTCCGGCGTCATCGCGGTCAGAGGGGATTTCTCCAGGGGGCAGATCGTGTCGATCCAGGGGATACACGGTGAGGAGGTCGCCAGGGGATTGGTCAACTACGACAGCTCCGACGTACTGGCCATACTCGGCAGGCAGACCGACGAGATAGAGTCGCTTCTGGGAGAGAGGGATTTCGACGAGGTGGTCCACAGGGATAACCTGGTGGTACTGTAGAGTGAGGAAGTGGGTAAGATTATGGATTTAAGTTTAAGGGATATGGGGGCAGCCGCTAAGGCTGCGTCCCGTTTTACGGCCCAGTCCAGCGGCAAGGACAGGGATAGCCTGCTTCGCTCCATGGCGAGAGCCCTGAGGGATGGGGCTAAGGGAATAATCGAGGCTAACAGCCTGGATCTGTCCAACGGGAGGGCCTCAGGGCTGTCCGAGCCACTTCTAGAGAGGCTTTCGCTGAACGAGGGCAGGGTTGAGTCCATGGCTAAGGGCCTTGAGGATATAGCTGCTCTTCCCGATCCACTGGGAAAGGGAGACAGATGGATAAACGATCAGGGACTGGAGATATCCAGGGTAAAGGTCCCTCTAGGTGTTATAGGGATGATCTACGAGTCCCGTCCCAACGTGACAGCCGATGCGTCTGGACTGTGTATAAAGGCTGGGAACGCGGTTATCCTAAGAGGCGGCAGGGAGGCGGTCAACTCCAACCGTGCCATAGCTTCCCTGCTGAGGGGGGCGCTGAAGTCTTCGGGGTTCCCGGAGGACTCGGTGCAGCTTCTGGACGATCCCGGAAGGGAGGCTACCCAGGCGTTGATGGCTTTGGAGGATCTGGACGTGCTGATCCCAAGGGGAGGCAAGGGCCTTAAGGAAGCGGTGAAAGCCCATGCCAAGGTTCCCGTGATAATGACCGGTATGGGGCTGTGTCATCTCTACGTGGATCGCTCGGCGGACTCGGATATGGCTGTTAAAATATCGGTTAACGCCAAGGCGCAGAGGCCCTCGGTCTGCAACTCCATCGAGACTCTGCTGGTCCATTCCGACGCGGCTCCTTCGTTCCTGCCATCTCTTGCTTCGGCTATGGCAGAGGCCGGGGTGGAGCTCAGAGGGGACGGGCGGGTTCGCTCTTTGGTCCCCATGGCCTGCGCTACCGACGAGGACTGGGACACAGAGTACCTTGCGCTGATCCTATCGGTCAAGATGGTGGATTCCTTAGAGGAGGCTATTGATCACATAAACCGTCATGGATCGGGGCACAGCGAGGCGATAGTCACGGAGGATTACCTAGCCTCAAGGACGTTTTTGGACCAGGTGGATGCCTCCTCGGTCTACGTCAACGCCTCCACCAGGTTTACCGATGGCTCGGTCTTCGGGTTCGGGGCCGAGATGGGCATAAGCACCCAGAAGATTCACGCCAGAGGCCCTATGGGAGTGGAGCACCTTACCACGGTCAAATATCGCGTCCTGGGGTCGGGACAGATTCGAGGTTAGGCGTGAGGCAAAGGGATATAACGGTGCTCTTCGGAGGAGACAGCCCGGAGAGGGTCGTCTCGTTGGACAGCGGCAGGGCCGTGGCTAACGGTCTCAGAGAGGCAGGTCACTCGGTGGTTGAGGCGGATCTTGCATCCCCATCGGACCTTTTCAAGGTGTTAAGAAGGCAGATCCCCGATCTTTTCTTCGTGGCTCTGCATGGAGGTTGGGGTGAGGACGGACATCTACAGGCGGTGCTGGATATGGCGGGAGTTCCCTACACCGGCTCCGGTCCGGTAGGCTGTGCTGTCTCCATGGACAAGACCATCTCAAAAGGGGTGTTCTCCTCTGTGGGGCTGGATGTCCCATGGGGGATCGAGGTTCGAAAGGGAGAGTCTACCGACCTTACGGAGGAGCTTCGTCGATGGGGTTCTCTTGTGGTAAAACCATGCTGTGGAGGAAGCACCGTTGCGACCTCAATCGTATCGGATGCCTCTTGTATCCAGGTTGCACTAGAGTCATCCTGGGAGCTTGACAACAGGGCGCTGGTGGAGGCCTATATCCCTGGCAGGGAGATAACGGTGGCCGTTGTCGACTTCCGTGGCGTCCCCAGGGCTCTTCCCGCTGTAGAGATAGTTCCTGAGGGAGGTTTCTACGACTACAGGGCCAAGTACGGAGGTAAAAGTGGATATTTTGCCCCCGCCGAGCTTGACCAAGGTCTGGCTGATCTCCTAGGGTCCCAGGCCTGCGCCGCCCACAGGGCCTCCGGCTGTTCCATCTACTCCCGGGTGGACTTCAGGGTCGATCCAGAGGGGCGCCCCTGGGTTCTGGAGATAAACACCGCCCCTGGGATGACCTCCAACAGCCTGGTCCCCAAGGCCGCTAAGGCGGCGGGATATTCCTTCCCGGAGCTTTTAGACTATATCGTCGATGAGTCGCTTATATTGAGGGGTTAGAGCCAGGCCTAGGCCGGGTGCGGCAGGATATGCGCCGTGCCTGGCTTTTTTTGTGTCCATCCACCGTGCCTCCCCCCCCCACAGGTATTTGGGACCATGTGGGTATGACTTTAGGATCGACCCGCCCGTGCAGAATGGATACCTATATTGACAGCCTTTTTTGCATTGGGGATAATGATCAAAGCGCGCTAATGAGAGCCGTTTTTGTGTTTAAACAGCTCAATATAGTTTTGTTTAGCTAAAGATCATGCTTGAATATAAAAAAGTTCGCTTTTCTGCTTGGGTGGGGGCGAAAAAAAGGGGGATGCGGTTTTGCGTCTTAAGCTGAGGGGAAAAATCTGGGCGTGGATTCTCTGTGGCCTACTGATAGTCCAGGGGGGAATCGCGGCTTACGTGGGGTTGACAGTCAGGGTAAACGCCGTCGAGCAGGCCGAGAAGGACATACAGATAGTGGCTGAGAAGTACTCCCTGGAGATAACCAGGGAGATGGAGCGTTTCACAACCGCTATATCGGCCTTTGGGGCCTCCGTCGAGGGGATCGCCGCTTCACGCTCTGGCGATAGAGAAAACGTCTTGACCATGGCCCGTCACCTGCTGGAGAGGAGTCCGGGAGCTCTTGCGGTTTGGTTTGTGTTCGAGCCCAACGAGTTTGACGGCAAAGATATACAGTTTGCCGGTATAGACGGTTTTCAGGATACTGGCCGTTTTGAGGGTACTTTCGTACGTGACGGCGGCTCCATCGTGAGGACATACGACACCACAGAGGAAAGCCTGAAAGATGGACAATGGTATTACGGGGCCCTTCGCTCCGGTCGTCCCATCGTGGCGGAGCCTTGTCAATACTCATATAGCGGGGAAGAGGGGAGCTCTTTTTTCATGACCGGCATCTCTGTCCCGATTAAGGTCGACGGAAGGGTCATGGGCGTTGTGGGGATAGACCTGGATCTAGATGTATTCGCAAAACGGGTCGAGGCTGTCTCTGTGACGGAGAACAGCTACAACACGCTGTTCTCCAACGAGGGATATTTTCTGTATCATCCCAACGAAAAGATGATGGAGAAGACCTTGGAGGAGATTGGGCGAGGAAAGATCCAGGATCTGGACCGAATCCTGAACGTCATATCGTCCGGCATCAAGGAGGTAACGTTCGACTACTCTCTCGATCTTGGTGAGAAGGCTTTTAAGGTTCACGTGCCTGTGTTCCTGGGGGACGGTCTTCCACCGTGGAGCTTGGCCGTAACGGTGCCCATGTCTGACGTGACCAAAGAGGCTGACGTACTGTTTCGGAACGTGATATTGGCGTCGGTATTGGGGCTTTTACTTATGGCTGTAGCGGTGTTTTTGATAACAGGAAGGATCGTCAAGCCTGTCGTGGAGCTGTCTGAGATATTGGACAGGTTTTCCCAGCTGGATTTCAGGTCTGATGCCTCTCGCTCTTGGCTGTATAAATATCGCAACGACGAGATCGCCGAGATGATACAGTCCCTCAGGACGATGCAATCTAAGGTGAGCGATTTCGTGCGCTCTATCCAGAGCGAATCAGGGCTTATCACCGGCACGTCCCAGTCCTTGGCCGCCTTGGCCCAGGAGACGGTGGCTTCGATAGAGGAGGTCAAAGCCTCGTTGGATCACGTTGGGAACTTGGCCGAGGCGAACTCCGCCGCTTTGGAGGAGACTACCGCCGGTGTCCAGGAGGTCTCCGCCGGAGCCTCTGGTGCGGCTGACAGTGCGGCGGAAGGCTCTGAGGCGTCCATGGAGATGAGCCGCATCAGCCAGGAGGCGGTCAGCCACGTCAGATCCATGGTGGACATGATCAGGGCCGTCGGCGATCGTTCGTCGAATACTATGGAGAGCATGGTCCAGGTGGAGGAGTCGGTTGAGGCGATAACGTCCTTTGTGGCCACGATCACGTCAATAGCCGATCAGACCAATCTGTTGGCCCTGAACGCCGCCATAGAGGCGGCAAGAGCTGGGGAGCATGGTCGAGGTTTTGCTGTGGTGGCTGAGGAGGTCCGTAAGCTGGCAGAGGAGAGCAACGGAGCTGCTCGCAACGTGGCGGATCTCATAGGAGCGTTACAGGAGAACGCCTCCTCCTCGACCGCATCCATGAAGGAGGTCGATCAGGTGGTTGAGCGCATAGTGGATGCGTCGGACGCTGCCATATCCAACCTCGATGAGGCCCTGAACCATATATCTCGGGTCGAGGGAGCCATGCAGAACATAGCGGCCCTGGCCGAGGAACAGGCTGCGGCCAGCCAGGAGATGGCGTCCGGGATCGACCAGGCGACCAAGGGGACCGTCGAGACCGCTGAGATCCTAGTGAGTGTTAAGAAGGGTAGCGAGGATACCGCTACGGCGTCCGAGCAGGTCGCGCAGGAAGCCCAGGGATTGGCGTCAGGGGCCGAGCGACTAAACGCCATAGTCGAGACTTTTTCGCTGGACGAGCTGGGGGATATTGCCCCAACTTTGATCGAGAAACGCAGTTAGAAGCAAAGAACAGGGGGCAGTCCGTCGGACTGCCCCCTGTTCTTTGGCCTTTTGTAAAAAGCAAGTCATGTTGCTATGGTTTGACATGTGTGTGTTATACTTATATCAGGGTAGTTCTCTTTTTAGGCCGAAAAGATCCCGCATCGTCTTTTTCCTTCGTTTATCTTCCTTTTTCACTTTTTGATCCGATATGCCCATGTCTATCCGTTTACCTAGAAGAACTCTCATTGTCCGTGGGGGTCAACTGAACTGAGGAGGGATTTTCCGTGTTGTCTAACCATGAGAGCAAACTTTTGATACTTCATCGTCACGGAGATCGCCGCCCCGTCCCCGCCCGACTGTGTCGTTTGGATATGTCAGATTACGACGATGTCATGGCTCTCAACGCCAGGGTGTATAACGAGGTGGCAGACGAGGATATTTATGCCTCGGAGAACTCCATAGAGCGAAACCTCTCTGGGGAGGGTTTTGCCTTGGGGGTCAGGGCCGCAGGTCTGTTGGTGGCTATGTGCGTTTTTTCGTGGGTCTTTGAGGATATGTCCAAGGTGATGAAGGGGACCTATCTGGACGATTGGCCCATAGAGTCCTTCGCCATGAGGGATATAGTTGTTGTGGATCGGGATTATCGGGGCAACGGCCTCCACAGGATGCTCATAGAGGCCTCAGGCTCTTTTCTTCCATCCAGGAAGAGGTACGTTATCTCCACAGTGTCGCCCAGAAACTGGGCTAGCCTGAAGAACGTCCTGGCAGAGGGATATTACGTGGTGGCCTGTAAGAAGCTCTACGGGGGGCACGATCGTTTTATAACCTGGCAGGACCTGGACGATCCTCTGGTGGTATCCCGTCCTCTTCCCCTCAGGATATCCGCCAAGGACGTGGCCTGTCACAGGCAGGCTCTGGCCATGGGTGCGGTGGGATACGAGCTTGAGAGGCGAGGCGATGATGTGTTGCTGCGCTACGGAAAGGGAGTAAGACGGTCCAAGGCGATACCGTCCCTCTTCGGGGACGAGGACAGCCAGGCAGGGTAATAAAAAAAGAGACCCAAAGGGGTCTCTTTTTTTTATACTAAGGAAGCCTGAGGTTGCTGATGATCTCTCTGATAAGCTGGTCCCTGGCGACCAAGGTCTCCCTGAGGACCTGATCCGTGGACTTGTAAAGCTCCTTCATCTCCTCGACGGCATCGATGGCACCGGTGTTGGCCTTGGCTATGACGTCAAGACGAGCCTCCATGGACTTGAAGGTCTCGTTGATCTGGGCCAGGCTGGCCTCCATCGCCTTGGTCTTCTCCACCATGGTAGCTTCGGCTGCGGCGACGTTCTTGCCGGTCTCCGCCATTTTGTCCTCAAGACGGTCAAGCCTGAGCATTATCCCGGAGAAAAGGCCCAGGAATACTACCGCCATGAGGATGAGAAGGCCGTACTTTTTGACCTTGCTCTCTCCGCCGGAGCAGGAGTCATAGTCGGAGTTGCAGCAACAGTCGTCGAAGTCCTGCTCCATCTCCTCTTCCTCTGCCACCATTTCGTCCGCCATAAGTTCCTCTTCCTGCTCTGCTGCCTTGTTTGCCTTGATGTTGTCGTCTTCGTACATTATCCCATCTCCTTTTGCTGTCCGGCGGACAAACGCCGGAGAATTGTGTCTCCTGTCTGTCCTTCTGTGCCTTCGTATAGGGAAAATGATAGCATAAAATCCCTCATGTTTCGGCGTTTCCTCGAAAATCTTTTAGGCAAAAAAAGAAACGCCAAGGAGAGACCCCTTACTCACTTCCCGACAAAGCATTATACCAGTTTCCGCACGGTAATGTGACCTCGTTGACTTGTGGGTGCCAAGATCATAGTATAGAAGAAAGAGCAGGAAAAATCCATCCATAACGACGGAAAGGGGGGAGTGTTTTGAGAAGAATAAAGATCGTGTTGCTTTGTTGCCTGGCTTTTCTGGCTCTCATGCCTGCCAGTTCTTTCGGCTCCACTGTGGAGGCCCAGGGGGAGGCGGCCATATTGGACGGAAACGTCAGTGCAGCCAGAGAGTCGGCTAAAGGACAACTATACCGCAACGCGCTGGAGAAAGCCATAGGGGCCAGGGTCGAGGGTATAACCGAGATGAAGGATTTTCAGGTGGTTCGAGACAAGGTATTCTCCAGCTCTAAGGGCTTGGTCAAGGACCTCAAGATAAACAAGGAGTGGACCGAGGACGGTGTGCTCTATCTTATCGGGCGATGTGTGGTGGAGGAGAGGGCCCTTGACGGGGTTTTGGGACCGGCTGTTATAGACGCCCTTGGAAACCCAAGGGTCGTGGTCCTGGTTGACGAGGTCATAGGCGGGAAGAGGCCCTTCCTGGTGGCCTCGGAGGGACAGGTGGAGGCGGCCTTCCAGAGGGCTGGCTATCTGATGTTGGACAAGGGACAACTCGACGCCATAGCCTCCAAAAAAGCGGATGCCGCCAGGATATCCGGCGATGACGCTGCCCTGGCTGAATTAGCCAGGGACTTCGACGCCGACGTCATACTCTACGGCAAGGGGCAGTCGTCGTCTTTCACGAAGCAGAAGATATCAGGTCAGACCATTCACGGTGTTCGCACCCTCTTCAAGCTCAAGGCGGTCATATCCCAGACAGGACAGAGCCTCGGGGTGGAGGTGCCGGACGTCAGGACCAAGGGGATGAGCGAGGAGGATGGGGCCATAAAGGGGCTCAAGGAGGCGGCTGATAAGGCGTCCCTCTCCCTGGTGAACGAGGTGGCCTATGCCCTCACTGGGGGCTCCTCCGGGGTTCCAGGTCGCACCGTCAGAGTCACAGTGGAGGGGATGGACTTCGGTTCCCTCAGGGAGCTTGAGGCGAAGCTCAAGGACTCCCCCGGTGTGGTCGGTGTCTACCGGCGATCATTCCGGTCCGGTCGGCTGGAGCTGGACGTCTCGGTTGAGGGGACCGCCGAGGACGTTGCGGTAATACTCGATAAGGTGGGCATGGAGGTCCTTGACCTTACCGCCTCCACAGTGGGAGCGAGGCGGTTAAAATGAGGGCCTTGTGGCTCGGCATTTTTGCGGTCCTGCTGATGGTCCAGCCCCTGGCTTCCCAGGAGCCCCAGACGCTGGAGCACGGCTTGGTGGACTGGGAAAATGGACTGGCCCTGGTAGAGGGACAGGCCCCTTTGCCCGATATGGGCAGCCCCTCCTCCAGGCTGAGGTCCCAAAGGGCCGCGAGGATGTCGCTGTTCATGAACGTATTCAGGCTATCCTCCGAGCTTAACGGGGTCGATCTGCCGGAGAACCTGGAGATGGGCGAGGGATTTTTTGAGGACGTAGTCATAACCGGCGGCGAGAGGGAAGGATCCTACGTCCTTTGGGGGTGGTTCCCTCTCGACAGGGTAAAGGGTTTACTGTCTAATCGGTAGGGAATCTCTAAGAAACCACCTTTGAGTCTCTCGGAGAGATCGTCCCGTCTGCGCCCTGTCTCGCCCAATCGTATTTTCGACCTGCCTGTTCCGTACGAACCGCCTCGGAGGGCACGTCCTGTGC
>CAYNAN010000056.1:4559-14938 GCA_964395085.1 uncultured Synergistaceae bacterium | reverse complement strand
GGTGCGGCCGCCGGTCCTCTATATACCCTCCATGTCCCTCAACGCACCGTCCAGGGCCTGGGTGAAACGCTCCGCCAGGTCTCCGTCGCAGCTCCAGGAGCCTATGTGGAAGACCAGTCGGTCGGGCCGAGATAGATATCTGGCGCTCAGCCCTCCCTGTTCCACCGGGCCGTAGCCCGCCAGGGCCAGCCCCTCCCCTGATGTGGTGCTGGAGGAGAGGTAGTTTTTCGTCATCTTGATCCAGGCCGGAGATCGGTAGAGCTCCGGTTCGTCGTCGATCCCCACAGAGGGGCCGTGTTTCAGCCAGACCTGTCGGAGCAGAGCCAGATGTCCCTCCGGGGCCTGTCCCGCCATGCACAGGGAGATCCTGCCCTTGTGGGCCTCGCTGGCGTCTTTCAGGGCGGCCCTAAGGGTCTCCCTGTCCTCCCCCGCCTCGAAGGCCTCGACGAAGGCGACAGCCTCGGCGGTGATCGGCCTGGTTCCCTCGGTCCTGCCTCCCTGGAATCGGCGCATCTGGACCGATTCGTAGACGCTCATCCAGGAGGGCCAGAGCTTCCTCTGGGCTATCATCATGGCCATCTGGACGAAGCAGTCGGGGCTAACCCCCGCTGCCTTCATGTGCTCCCTTCCGTAGCGCTCGAACAGGAAGGGCCGTTGGATCAGCGATTCCCTGAGGGCCATACAGCCCTCTTTGACCGATTTAAGCCGGTCCAGCAGGTTTTGGGACAGGTTGAAATGTAGGTCAAAGCCCTTTTCGGGGCTGTCCTCCTGAGGGAAGGACCTGTGAGATCTGCTCTGGATCTCCCGGACAAGGGGGCCCATGTGGGTTCCGTCCCTGCTGGAGTGCTCGAAGTTTATGCCGCTTAGGCCATCGGAGGTGACTATGAGCTGGAAGGACTTCTCGAACCACCGGTTTTCACCTTGGTCGAAGAGAAAATGCCTGGCGGCCCTCTCCGTTCCGTCGCCGCACTCTCCGTCGAGACAGAGGGCGAACAGGGCTCCCTCGACCTGTCTCAATGCCTTTCCGTTGGCATCGTCCTCGGCGAGGGCGGACCTTATGTCGGCGGCCTCGTCCCTTTGAGGGCAGGTCATCAGCCCTATGGGCAGTTCGTCCTCGTTGGACCGTTCCACCAGAGATCTGAGGGCCTCGGTCAGGTCGTCCAGTCCTCGGAGAGATCCACCGGAGGACACGACCGGCAGCAGGTGTAACCGTCCTTTCACCATCACCAAGACGCTCCTGCCCTCCAGGGAGTCGGGGTCTCCGGTTACGATTTTGTCGGTTCCCCGAAAGGCCCCTCTTGAGGACCTAAACATGTGGTCGTAGCCTCTCATACAGAGGGGAAAGCCCTTTAGGCTGTCCTGTGGAACCCGGCCTCCGTCCAGGTCGAGACAGAAGGACACCGCCCCTAATGTGAGTCTGGCGGCTAAGCGACAGAAATCCTCCTCCCTGGGAGCCGCGGCAGGGTCGAAGAGGTAGAAAGGGTTTACGTTTACCGGTAGGGCGTCCCTCTGTCTGAGGTACCAGCCCTTCCAGTAGGGGACCAGGTCAAGTACGGTATCTCCATCGGCCCTCAGACCGTCCAATTTTGCCTGGAGGGCTCGGCCCTCTCTCTCTCCAAAGGAGTCGGCGGCCCTCTTGGACGCCTCTATCTCCCCTTCCGACAGGAGAGGGCTGGACCAGTGGATCAGTTTATCAAGGCTGCCCTTTAGGTCGCAAAAAGGCGGAGGGGGCAGGGGGTCGAATCTGGTGGAATACATGGCTCTAGCCGTCGGCCTTCAGGGCGGCTAGGACCTTTACCCTGACCTCTTCGTCGACCCATGACGCCCACAGATCGGGGTGTTCCCTCAAAAACCACCTGGCCGCTTCGCCGTGGGTCATGCCGTTGGACTCCATCTTAGCCAGTGCGGCGCTGGTGAGCTCCAAAGAGGTTGAGTATGTCTCTACGAATGCCTTTATCTCCGGCTCCCTCTCTAAAAAAGCGGCGTTGCCGGTCTTCAGCACCCGGCAGGCCGGGAAGGCGCAGGCTCCCGATTCCTTCCATACCTCAGGATCGTAAGGGGGTTCCTCCAGCTTTATCATGTCGTATTTGCCAAGCAGAGGGGTGGGCTCCCAGTAGTAGGCCAGGACCGGCTGTCCCTTTTCGTAGGCTCCCGCTATGCCCACCGCCAGGGCAGCGCCGGATCCGGCGTAGAAGTTGGAGTAGGTCTCGTCCAGGCCGTAGGCCTTCAACTTGGAGACGTTTTTGACGCTCACAGGCCATCCGGTCGGACCGTTGAGAAAACGTCCTTTGCCTTTATCCTCGGGATCCTTGAATACCTCCCAGTATTTAGGCAGGTCCGACACCGACTTAAGGTCCGGCGCCAGGGGCTCTATACCTCTTTCAGGGTCCCCTTTAACCACGTAGGCCGGCACGTACCAGCCCTGAGGCGCGTCGGGGTAGTTTTTGCCCAGGTCGACTATCCTCCCTCGCTCCTTAGCCTTGTCCCAGAAGGATATAGAGTTATCCACCCAGGTCTCCATGGCTAGATGGAGGTCGCCTCTCTCGAGGCCCAAAAAGCCGGGCATCTCCTCTGTGAAAGAATACCGGACCTTCCGGTCGAACCCCTTCTCCAGGATATAGCCCGCGACCCGGTTGTGAAACTGGGCGCTGTCCCAGCTGAAGTCAGTGAAGATGACCTCGTTGCCTACAGCCTCCAGATGGGCCGACGGAAAGATCGCTATGGTCGTCAGAATAACGGCGAAGATCGTTTTCAGGTTTCGCATGTATCCACTCCTTATCTAAAAAAGCCTCCCCTGTGGAGAGGACGTCCAGGCCCAAAGATGGGCACATCACAAGTCTACATATTATAATATAACATATTTTCTAAAGTCAGGTCGCCGAACTCCTGTAACGAAAATAGATTATCTTGAAACTGATCCTTGACAGCCTTCAAGGCTTAGGGCTAATATAAGGTGCCAATTGAAACTGTGCCTGTAGATGATCGGGAACCCGGTGAGATTCCGGGGCGGCCCCGCCACTGTAACCGTGACGAAACCCTCTGTGTCACTGGAGCGATCCGGGAAGATAGGGAAGTAGGATGAACGGAAGTCAGGAGACCGGTCTACAGGAGCAACCGTAGTCTGCGCGGGCGGACCGAGTTGAGATGGGGAAGGACCGTTCCTTCCTGCGTAGTGTCGTACCCAGAGACCGCCCGTATAGGTGGTCTCTTTTTTTATCCCCAGGCCCAGGCTCGTTGGCTGTAACTATCTCTATTTCAGGAAGGTTGATCACCATGGATCTGGAAGCACAGGCAAAACCGCGACCTTTTCCTCCTGTGTCCTTCGACGAGTTTCCACCGACGTCGTACGAGGAGTGGAAGGCCGAGGCCGAGGCGGCGCTGAAAGGAGCTCCCTTCGAGAAAAAATTATTGACTAAGACCTACGAAGGGATAACCCTGGAGCCTCTCTATATGGAGTCCTCCCTGGAGGGACTGACGCTGGACACCCTTCCAGGCCGAGAGGACTATCTGAGGGGAACCTCGGCGGCGGGGTATATCCAAAGACCCTGGGCTATAGCCCAAAGCTGCGACGAGGTCCTCCCGGAAGATTCAAACGGTGCGGTGAAGAAGGAGCTCGCCGGAGGGTCCAACTCCCTCCACCTCATACTGGACCGTGCCACCACCTACGGAACGTCTCCCGCCTGGGAGGACGGTGAGTCGGAGTCTAGGGGCCTGTCCCTCTCGACATTGAAGGACGTGGACGACCTAATGGCGGACCTGGACCTGTCCAAAAGCGGGATCCACGTCTACGCCGGTCCCTCCTCCGCTCCCCTTCTCGCTCTCCTCGCCGGGAGGGCAAGATCTCAGGGAAGGGCCTCGAACCTGGCCCTGTGGAGCGGCTGCGTCGGGGCGGACCCCGTCGGATCTCTGGCCCAGGACGGGTCCATCCCCTGCCCTATGGATCAGTTGATGGACGAGGCAGCCCTGACGATCCATTGGTCCAGGAAGGCCGCCCCCGGACTGAAGACCGTCCTTATTAGGGGAGACGTCTATCACGACGGAGGGGCCAACGGGGTGCAGGAGCTGGCCTGTTCCATGGCTACCGCCATAGAGTACCTCAGGGCCATGGAGATAAGGGGCCTTGACGTGGACTCGGCTGCCTCCGCCATGAGGTTCAGCTTCTCCTTAGGGGCTAACTATTTCATGGAGATAGCAAAGCTCAGGGCGGCCAGGGTGTTCTGGTCCCAGGTTGTCAGGGCCTTCGGCGGCAAGGGAGACTCGGCCAAGATGGATATCTTTGCCTCTACCTCCAGGTTCACCCAGACCGTCTATGACCCTTACGTAAACGTCCTTCGGGCCACGTCCCAGGCCTTCTCCGGCGTCGTAGGTGGGACCGATACCCTTTGGGTGAGGCGGTTTGACGACGCAATAAGGCCAGGGACCGAACAGTCCAGGAGAATATCCAGAAACATCCAGATACTTCTCCAGAGCGAGTTCAACCTCACCCAGCCCATAGACCCGGCAGGGGGATCCTACTACGTCGAGAAGCTAACCTCCCAGCTTCTTGAAAGCAGTTGGGAGGCCATGCAGGCCATAGAGGCCCAAGGGGGCATGATAAAGGCCCTTCAGTCTGGCTACGTCCAGAGGGAGATCGACGGAGTTCTCCAGTCCAGGCTGAAAAAGCTGGACGTGAGGTCCGACCGTGCGGTCGGGACGAACATGTACCCCAACGTCACCGAAAAACCCCTTGAGGGGACGACCCCGGACCTCAAAGAGATAGCCGCCAAGAGAGCCGCCTCGGTGGAGTCCTACAGAGAGCTCACCGACGAGGTCCACAGGAAAGACAAGCTCGGCATGGTCCTGGACTCCATGGCAGGAGAGCCCCAGGGTTTTATGGAAAATCTCATGGAGACCTTCATGGCTGGGGCCACCTTGTACGAGGTTCGGCAGGTCCTTAACGACGGATTTCCCGGCGACCTCACGGTGGAACCCATATCGCCTCACCGATGGACCGAGAGGTTTGAGGCCCTGAGAAAGAAGACCGAGGAAGGGGCCCTTTCGGGCAGGAAGGTGACCATATTCCTGGCAAACATGGGACCGCTGAAACAGCACAAGGGCAGGGCGGACTTCAGCGCGTCATTCATGGAGGTCGCCGACTTCGACGTGATCAGGAGCGACGGTTTCGACTCGGTGGAGGCCGCCGCAGAGGCGGCGGTGGCATCCGGGGCGACCGCCACGGTCATATGCTCCACCGACGACACCTATCCCGAGCTGGTTCCCCCTCTGGCTAAGGCCATAAAGGAGGGAGCGCCTGCAATGACGGTCCTCCTAGCGGGAGCGCCGGCGCCGGAGTTCAAGGAAAGCTACGTCCAGGCTGGAGTGGACGACTTTATCCACGTCAAGGCCAACTGTTACGCCGTTCTGGAGTCCCTCCAGAGGGCAGGAGGAATAGCATAATGTCGATAAAACCGGATTTCACTAAAATAGGGTGTCGTCCTAGGGAGGTAGATCCCTCCGACCTCGCCGCCTGGAGGGAGGAGCTGGAGAGGTCCACCGGCAGGGACTACGACTCCATCGTCGCCAAAACCATGGAGCAGATAGACCTCAAGCCCCTCTACCGCAGGGAGGACGTAGAGGGCCTTGGACATCTGAACTCCCTGGCTGGACTGCCCCCTTTCCTGAGGGGACCTTACTCCACCATGTACGTCACCAGGCCCTGGACCGTCCGTCAGTACGCCGGGTTCTCAACCGCCGAGGAGAGCAACGCCTTTTACCGCAGAAATCTGGCGGCGGGCCAGAAGGGACTTTCCATTGCCTTCGACCTGGCGACCCACAGGGGCTACGACTCGGATCACCCCAGGGTGGTGGGAGACGTGGGAAAGGCGGGGGTGGCGGTTGACTCCATCCTGGACATGGAGATACTTTTCTCCGGCATCCCTCTCGGACAGATGTCGGTATCCATGACCATGAACGGAGCCGTCCTTCCGGTCATGGCCTTTTACATCCTCGCGGCGGAGGAGCAGGGGGTGGACCGCTCCCTGTTGAGCGGGACCATCCAAAACGACATACTCAAGGAGTTCATGGTCCGAAACACCTACATATACCCACCCGCTGCGTCCATGAGGATCATCGGGGACATATTCTCCTACACCTCCCAGCATATGCCTAAGTTCAACAGCATAAGCATATCGGGCTATCATATGCAGGAGGCAGGGGCAACCGCCGACATAGAGCTCGGCTATACCCTGGCCGACGGTCTGGAGTACATCCGCACCGGCATAGAGGCGGGGCTCGACGTGGACAACTTCGCCCCGAGGCTCTCGTTCTTCTGGGCCATAGGGAAGAACTACTTCATGGAGGTCGCCAAGATGAGGGCCGCCAGGATGCTCTGGGCGAAGATAGTCAAGCAGTTTGATCCCAAGAAGGCCAAGTCCATGGCCCTCAGGACCCACTCTCAGACCTCGGGATGGAGCCTGACCGCCCAGGACCCCTTCAACAACATAGCCAGGACCTGCGTAGAGGCTATGGCGGCGGCCCTGGGGCACACCCAGTCTCTCCACACCAACGCGCTGGACGAGGCCATAGCGCTGCCCACCGACTTCTCCGCCCGTATAGCCAGAAACACCCAGCTGTACATCCAGGACGAGACCAGCGTCTGTAAGGTCATAGATCCCTGGGGAGGGTCCTACTACGTGGAGGCCCTGACCGACGAGCTTATCCGCCGGGCCTGGGGACACATCCAGGAGGTCGAGGAGCTTGGGGGAATGTCCAAGGCCATAGAGACCGGCCTTCCCAAGATGAGGATAGAGGAGGCCTCCGCCAGACGGCAGGCCCATATAGACTCGGGCAAGGAGAAAATCCTCGGGGTAAACTTCCATCAGCTTGAGCAGGAGGACCCCATCGACATACTGGAGGTGGACAACACCGCCGTCCGACTGTCCCAGATCCGCAGGCTTGAGAAACTTAGGTCCGAGAGGGACAACGACAAGGTGGTACAGGCCCTCAACGCCATAACCTACTCTATGGAGACCGGCGAGGGCAACCTCCTGGACCTGGCTGTGAGTGCCGCCAGGGCAAGGGCAAGCCTGGGTGAGATATCCGACGCCATAGAGAAGGTCTCGGGCAGACACAAGGCTATCATCCGGTCCATATCGGGCATATACAGCACCGAGTTCGCCGACGAGGACATAATAAAAGAGGTCCGGGAGATGACCGCCGACTTCGAGGTACGGGAGGGGCGACGTCCCAGGATAATGGTTGCCAAAATGGGCCAGGACGGACACGACCGAGGGGCCAAGGTGGTGGCCACCGCCTACGCAGACATGGGTTTCGACGTGGACGTCGGCGCACTCTTCCAGACCCCCGAGGAGACAGCTCAGGAGGCGGTGGACAACGACGTCCACATAGTGGGGATGAGCTCCCTGGCGGCTGGACATAAGACCCTGCTCCCTCAGCTCATGGAGGAGCTGGCGAAGAGGGGACGGGAGGACATAATGGTCATAGCCGGAGGGGTCATACCGGCTCAGGACTACGAATATCTGAGAGAACACGGAGCAGCGGCTATCTACGGTCCCGGAACGATAATACCGGCGGCGGCCAAGGAGATGCTGGAGATCCTGAATCGTCGTCTGGCGGAACAGGATCTCCCCTAGATATGGCCTACGACACCTACAGGCCCGACTGGGTCCCTGAAGACGGGGGTTCCCAGTTTTCCTGTCGGGTGATGACCGGGGTAGAGGGAGTTAAAGACGGGGCCGGAACCACCGGGACGGCGAAGGCCCCCACGAGGCAGAAGCTCACCCTGGACGACTACGAGAGGGGGATACGGGAGGGGAACAGGATGATCCTCTCCAGGGCCATAACCCTCATAGAGAGCAACGCCCCCAAACACTTCGATCCAGCCCAGGAACTGGTCCAGAGGGTCCTGCCCCATACAGGAGGAGCCATTAGGGTCGGGATAACCGGAGTGCCAGGGGTTGGAAAGAGCACCTTCATAGAGGCCCTTGGATGCACCCTCTGTCAGGAGGGGCACAAGGTGGCGGTCCTGGCGGTCGACCCAAGCAGCTCGGTGTCGGGAGGGTCCATCCTGGGGGACAAGACCAGGATGGAGTACCTGACCAGGGAGCCGAGGGCCTTCATCCGGCCCTCTCCCTCCAGCGGAACCCTCGGGGGGGTCACCAGAAAGAGCCGGGAGACCCTGCTGCTCTGCGAGGCGGCGGGATACGATGTCATACTGGTCGAGACGGTAGGGGTGGGTCAGAGCGAGACCACCGTCCGGTCCATGGTGGACTTCTTCATGGTGCTGGTCCTCACAGGGGCAGGAGACGATCTCCAGGGGATAAAGAAGGGCATCATCGAGCTGGCGGACGCCATAGTGGTCAACAAGGCCGACGGCGACAACCGCCGTAAGGCCCTTGTCACCAGGGCGGACTACGAGCAGATCCTACACTACCTCAGGCCCGCCACCGAGGGCTGGACCACCGGCGCCTACACCTGTTCCGCCATAACCAAGGAGGGAATCGAGGACGTGTGGAACGTGGTCCTCCGGTTCAAGGAGCAGATGGAGCGGTCTGGCTACTTCCGGACCAGACGTTCCAGACAGGCCATGGAGTGGATGGACACCATGGTGAAAGAATATCTTCATCACAGGGTGGCCCAGGACCAGGCCATATCGGCCAGGCGGTCGGAGATACAGAGGCTCGTCGAGAGCGGCGAGACACCTCCAACCATGGCGGCCAAGATGATAATAGAGGTCATGGAGAGGGAGCTTTTTTGCCGATAGAGAAAGGGGGAGCCGGAACGATTCGGCTCCCCCTTTTAGTTTAGATTGTCCTTGGTATAATTAATATCATTCTATGCAAAGGAGCTATTCAGATGGAGATCAGGAGGTACAGGCCAAGCGACGATATCGACGACGTCAGCCGCGTATACGCCCTTAGCTGGAAGTTCGGCTACAGAGGGATAGTTCCGCAGGATTATTTGGACGGGATATCCTGTGACAGATGGTCGCCTTTTTTGATAAAGGACTCTGATAGGCTGTGGCTGGCCGTGGAGGGCGAAGAAATAGTAGGGGCCACTACCTTTCGAGGTCTTCAGGAAGGGCCCCTCGATGGCTGGGGAGAGATAATCTCCATCTATCTGCTTCCCCGGTATTTTCGCAAAGGGGTGGGCACGGAGCTCCTTAAAAGGGCCATAGAGGAGCTGTCGTCAATGGGACATCGTCGGGTATTTCTGTGGGTATTGAGGGAAAACCTACGGGCCAGAGGGTTCTACGAGAGCAACGGGTTTACGTGCAGCGGCGACGTTAAGGTCGAGTCGATAGGGGGCATGAACCTGGAGGAGATCAGGTACGTCAGGTCTCTATAGGCAGTTTGATCTCTCAAATACCATGGTGTGCCAGTGCAGGTCCCGCCCCATGCCGTCTCGGTTTTGTCCCTGGCAGAGGAGCCTGAAGCCCGCCGGCTCGAACAGCCCCTTGACCTGATCGGGGTCCCGATCCACGTAGAGTCTCTCGTCTCCCTGCCTCTCGCCGGAGCAGAAGGAGCAGATAAACAGGCCTTTCTCCTTCAGGAGGGACCCTATCTGTTCGGCCAGGAGGACCATGTCCACGTCTGGGACGTGCATCAACATGGCTATGGAGACGACGGCGTCGAAGGCTTTATCCAACAGGGCGTGCCCAGGCGGCAGGGGAAAGGCGGCCTCCATGGCGCAGCAGGTCTCTCCAGCTTTCAAGAATGTCTGTCTTGTCAGGTCAACCATGGAGGAGCTTCCGTCCACCGCCGTTATCCTGCACCCTAGGGAAGCCATAAACAGGCCGTCCCTTCCGGTTCCGCAGCCTATCTCCAGGACGTCCCATCCTGGGCGTAGCCGACGACCTAGCAGGTCGTGGAGGTCGGTTAGGTCCGCTGAGTCGTAGCTTCGCCGGAGGTCTTCTGCGTTTCTGTCGTAGTAATGAATGGTCTGCTCGTCCATGTATGCCTCCTGTGGGATCTTCTTGTCATATCACGATGTGAGTTTACAATAGGGGAGGCCAAACCGATAGAGGTGATTTGGCCTATAAAACGTGGAGAGGATCGAGGAAACGTGAAAGAAAACAAAAAAACTAACGCGGTCAGGGAACTGGAGAGGCTTGGCATAGCCCTAACCCTGATGAGCTACGAGGTTGACGAGGACGACCTCAGCGCGGTGGCGGCGGCTGGGAAGGTGGATTTTCCGTTGGACAGGATCTTCAAGACTCTGGTCCTCAGAGGGGACGATCCAAGGAAGGACATAATAATGGCCTGCATCCCAGGGGCGAAGGAGCTGGACCTAAAAAAGCTCGCCTCCTTGAGCGGCAACAAAAAACTGGAGATGGTCCATCTGAACGAGCTTCTTTCCCTCACCGGATACGTCAGAGGGGG
>CAYNAN010000056.1:0-4459 GCA_964395085.1 uncultured Synergistaceae bacterium | reverse complement strand
AGAGATGGACTACGACGAAGAGCTAATAGCCTTTTTGAGGGAGAAAGCCGTCCCTGCGACTCTGTTCGTGAACGAGAGGTGGATCAAGGCCCACCCCGATCTTTTTTCTGACCTGGCCTCGGATACCCTTTTCGAGATAGGGAATCACGGAACCAAGCACGTCCCTCTTTCCCTGACCGGCAGGTCGGCCTACGGCATAGCTGGGACCAGTGGAAGGGATGAGGTTATAGCTGAGGTTGAGGGGTGCGGCAACACTATAAAGAGCCTGACCGGGAGCAGGCCCCTTTTCTTTCGGTCAGGCACGGCCCATTACGACGAGGGATCCGTTGCGATAGTGACCGAGCTGGGGTACGTGGTGGCCGGTTTCTCCGTCAACGGCGACGGAGGTGCGACCTTCTCCTCCGATCAGGTCAGGGACAGTGTTATGTCCGTCGGGCCCGGTGGAGTGGTGCTGTGCCACATGAACCACCCCGAGTCTGGCACGGCGGAGGGCGTTCGTGCCGCAGTTGAGAAGCTGCTGGAGAACCGATATCGCTTCGTCACCCTGAGCGAACTGTACGGAATGAGATGAGTAGTCCCCCCTTTATCAAGGGCGATTTACGTGCTATTATGGTCTATAACGTAATATGCGACCCTATCCTCATCACCGGGTGAGGATTTTAAAGGCGTTCATAGCTTTGCCGTAGGTACGGCACTCCGAGAGGTGTGCTACAAGGCAGGCTGTGAACGCCTTTTTGTTTTAGGGTTAGATTAAACCACTGAGGAGGAGTTTACGTGAGGATCGAGCCTTTTAAGGTCGAGGAGTGGATGAACTCATACGAGGTCGGAGCGAAATACAACATCGCCGAGACCTGCGTCGATTCTATCTCGATCGACGAGCTGTTTCAGTTGACGGGAAAGGACAGGGCGGCCTTTCTGGATGAGATATGTTCAAGACGTCTGACCTACGGAGATATCGAGGGAGCCGCCTCTTTCCGAGAGGGAGTTTGCCGACTCTACAGGACCCTCGAACCTAAAAACGTGGTTCCCACCCACGGAGCGGCGGGAGCAAACCATCACGTGTTCTACTCCCTTCTAGAGTCCGGTGACGAGGTGGTCAGTATAACGCCGACCTATCAGCAGCTCTACTCCATTCCCAGGTCTTTCGGGGTGGAGCCGAAGTTACTGTGCCTGAGGGAGGAAGACGGCTATCTGCCCGATCTGGAGGAACTTCGCGGCCTGGTCACACCGAAGACTAAAATTATCTGCCTCAACAACCCAAACAACCCTACAGGATCCCTTATGGACACCGAGACATTGAAGGCTATAGTAGAGATAGCCCGCTCGGTTGACGCCTACATCCTGTGTGACGAGGTGTATCGCCACCTTACCCAGGACGATAGCTGGAGCGAATCCATAGCGGATCTATACGAAAAAGGGATATCGGTCTCCAGCATGAGCAAAGTCTTCTCCTTGGCTGGACTGCGTTTAGGGTGGATCGCCACCGGTGACCGTGAGGCTGTGGCAAAGTTCCTCTCTCAACGGGATTACACCCTGATCAGCTGCGGCCTACTGGACGAGGCTCTGGCGGGGGAGGCTCTCGGTGACGGGGACAAACTTATCGAGAGAAGTCGAGGTATAGTCCGTCGAAACCTGAAGATACTGGACGAGTGGGTCCAGAGACAGCCACACGTCCGATACGTCAGGCCCAGGGCTGGAACTACCGCCCTGGTCTATTACGATTTGGATATGGACAGTTACGACTTTTGCCGTGAGATGTACAAAGAGACAGGGGCTTTTGTCACCCCAGGGGGCTGTTTTGAGATGGAACACTGTATGCGTATAGGCTACGGTTCGGACACCGAGACGTTGAGAGACGGTCTGGCGGCGATAGACAGCTACATAGCCCACAAAATCGCGACCGGAACGAAGTTGCTGAGCGGACAGGAGGGGAGATTATGAGCGAAATCCGCATACTGAGTCGATCGGATATAGACGGTTTGCTTAACTTAGCTGAGGTGACCGAGGCGGTGGAAAGGTCCTACGTTCAGAAGTCGACGGGGAAGGGCTCCCTCTGGCCCATGGTTTTTCACGAGTTTGAGCCCGGTCGTGCCGATCTGGACATAAAATCGGGAGACCTGGCAGAAGAGGGGATCTTCGGTTTTAAGCTGGTTTCTTGGTTTGGGGACAACCATCGCAGAGGACTTCCCGAGCTTTTTGGGACGGTCATGGTATTCGACATAAACTCTGGAAAGCCCAGAGCCCTTCTGGACGGTGGAGCGATGACCCATCTAAGGACCGGAGCCGCCGGAGCAATAGGGGCAAAATACCTGGCCCGTCCCGACTCTAAGAACCTCCTGATGGTAGGGACAGGAGGGTTGGCTCCCTTCGAGATAGCGGCGGTTCTGTCGGTCTTCCCCGACATGGAGAACGTGTGGATCTCCAATCCAAGGGATCCTGAGCGTGCCTTAGACAGACTGGAGGGGATAAGTGGCGTTGTTCGCTCTCTTTTGGCTAAATCGGGCATAAAGAACCATGGAGCTCGGATTTCCGTTGCCAAGGATCTGAAAGAGGCGGTAGGTGAGAGCGACGTCATAGTTACAGCGACTCCCTCGACCAGGCCGGTCATCCTAGCAGAGTGGATAGCCCCAGGAACTCACCTCAGCTGTATGGGGTCGGACATGAGCGGGAAGCAGGAGCTTGACTCATCGGTCTTTAGGAAGGCCAAGGTGGTAGTTGACGACGTGGAACAGTGCCTTTCGGTAGGGGAGTGCGAGATACCGACGAAAGAGGGAGTGTTCTCAAGGGAGGCTATTCACTGCGAGATCGGGGAGATAATAGATGGCCGAGTTCCAGGAAGAGCCGATAGGGACGAGATCACCGTTTTCGACTCGACGGGAATAGCCCTACAGGATCTGGCCTGTGCCGCTTTAGCCCTCTCCAAGGCGGAGAGGGAAAACTTAGGTGTGACGGTCGAGCTTTAGAGGCGAGTGGGTAACTCACTCGAAAGGCGAATTTTACCACGACGATCTTTCCCGATACCGGGCGGTAGGAGACACAGGGGAGCCGGAACGATCCGGCTCCCCTGTGTTGTCCTTGTTCGGTCCTCGCCAATGGTTTAGAATCGGGAAAAGGACGGAGGAGGGATTGAAAATGATCACCGATAGAGCGGAAGAACTGCTAAGCAGAATAGCTCTAGGAGAGGATTCTGTTTTGGAACTTAAGAAGGTGGAGTTCAGCGGAAACAGGGTAAGCGGTCCTCATAGAGATGGAATGGCCGACGAGCTGGCGGCGATGGCGAACACCGTCTCCGGCGTGGTGGTGTTGGGGGTGGACGACAGGACCAGGGAGATAGAGGGTATACCTCTGGAAAAACTGGATCTCCTGGAGGATTGGATTTGGTCTATCTGCAACGACTCTATCGACCCACCTCTGGACTGTGTGATCAGAAAGGTAGCCATAGCCGACGGCAAAGGCGACGAGGTCGCCATCCTCAGAATAGACGTTCCCCGTAGCCTGTTCGTACATAAAAGCCCTAACGGCTATTTTCGTCGTATAGGAAGCTCTAAGAGGGAAATGCGTCCTGACGTACTGGCTCGACTTTTTCAGCAACGTAGCCAGGCGAGGCTGATTCGCTTCGACGAGCAAGTCGTTCCCGGAACCTCTCTGAGCGACCTGGAGCCCGATCTCTGGAATCGCTTTAGGACGGCCCTGTCGCCCAAAGAGGATCGGAGCTTTCTGGAGAAGATGAAGATGATCTCCGAGGACGAAGATGGCGCGCCTAGGGCCACGGTAGGAGGGCTTTTGATGGCCTCAAAATCACCTCATATCTACATGTCCAGTGCCTTCATCCAGGCGGTCTGTTACAGAGGGACCTCCCAAGGGGAGGCTCGCCAGCTCGATGCAAAGGACATAACCGGTCCCCTGGACGTCCAGATAAGGGAGGGCTGTAAGTTTGTTGAGAGCAACATGAAGGTCTTTGCGATAAAGGCCCCCAACAGAATAGAGACTCCCCAGTTCTCCATGAACGCCGTCTTCGAAGCTATCGTGAACGCCGTAGCCCACAGGGATTACTCTATCTACGGCTCTAAAATTCGTCTGCACGTTTTTTCCGATCGATTGGAGCTGTTCTCCCCTGGCTCTATACCTAACACCATGACCATCGAAAGCATCTCGGAGAGACAGTCCGCTCGAAACGAGCTCATAAGTTCCCTGCTGGCTCGCTGTCCTATGAACGTCGACGCCCCTAACAGCCATAGGAGTTTTATTATGGACAAAAGGGGAGAGGGAGTCCCTATTATAATCACCGAAAGCGAAGCCCTCTCAGGCAGGCGACCGGAGTTTGCCCTCATAGACGACAGCGAGCTCAAGCTAACTATCTTTGCCGCCCCGTCTCCCCACGGAGATTGATCCTCTTTCTAGGACGTCCTCCTGTGGGATAGTATTGTCATATCGCTATATGAGTTTACAGTAAGGGATA